>NZ_CASGGV010000100.1:0-3746 GCF_949319125.1 Frankia sp. Hr75.2
TGTCCTGGGCAGCCGGGCCGGGCGGCGGCCCGGTCGCCATGCTGGCCGCCTGATGCGCCAGACAGCGCAGACCGCGCGGGGTCCTGTTGCGTGCCGGGTCAGACGAGGCCGAGCTCGTCGGCGCGCAGGGCTACGGCCCGGCGGGTGGGCAGGTCCAGTTTGGTGAGGATGGCGGAGACGTGGTGGTCGGCGGTCTTCACCGAGATGTACAGACGGGTGGCGATCTCGGCGTTGGTCAGCCCTCGGGCGACCAGCTTGGCGACGTCGAGCTGACGGTTCGTCAGGCCCGCCGGGTTCGCCCGGGTGCTCGTGCGGGGCCGCCTGGGAAGCTGGGTGATGCCGTCGCGACGCAGGGCCGCCCGCTGCCGGTCGGCGGTGCCGGTGGCGCCGAGCTGGTCCAGCAGCTCCACGCTGCGTGCCCGTTGGCCGGGGTCGGGGGAGTCGCACAGGGCCATTGCCGCGGTGAAGGGCTCACCGGTGCGGCGCCACCACGCGCGGCCTCGTCGTGATCGCCCGCGAGGCTGAGCCGGAACGGCGGCGCGACCTCGTCGGGCCATTGGCTCAGCAGCCCGAGCCGGGCCAGCCAGACCGCGAGGTCGCCGGCGGCCCAGGCCGTCCCGGCGATCCCCGCCCCGCCGGCCGTGCCGGCAGTACCGGCGCGCGTCCCGGTTTCGGCGATCGCGGCCGCCGCGCGGGTGACCCGGGGGTCGGACACCTCGGTGAGCCACATCCGCTCGGCCAGCGCCGAGAGCACCGCCAGCCGGCGCAGCGGCTCGTCGTCGTCGGCCAGCGGGGTCCGCGCGCCGGTGTCCCCGGCCAGCAGGGCGGCGGAGGTCCGCAGGATGCGCCCGCGCTGGGCCAGCTCCGCCTGGCCGTGGCGGTCCGCGGCGTCGATCGCGCCGTCGAGGTAGCGGCGGGCCAGGGTCACCTCGCCGCGCATGTAGGCGAGGTAGCCCCGGGTCGTGTGGGCGCGGGCGTGGGACTGCTCCAGCTCCGGCCCGGCCGAGAGGGCGGCGGCGCGCCCGGCGTGTGCCTCCGCCTGCCGGCGCCGGCCGTTGTAGTACTCGAACACGGCGCAGGTGTCGTACGCCGCCGCGAGTCCAGCCTGGTCGCCGGCCTGCTGCCAGAGCGGGAACGTCGCGCTCACGGTGGCGATCGCCTCCCTGAGGCGGCTGGTCATGTACTGCTCGATCGCGAGCCTGTGGAGCAGGTCGGCCCGGTCGAGCGCGGGCGCCGTTCCGAGGTGCTCCAGCGCCGTCCCGAAGAACGTCGCCGCCTCGCTGTGCGAACCGGCCTGGATCGCCTGGCGGGCGGCGGCCGTCGCGTACTCGGCCGCCCGGGCCCCGTCGCGGGCCACGACCGCGTGGTGGGTGAGGACGGCGGGATCGCGCGGCTCGATTCGCTCCAGCGCGGCCAGCAGGCGGGCGTGCAACCGGGGGCGCCGCCCGGTGGGATCGTGCTCTCGACGGCCTGGCGCGCGAGCTCGTGCCGGAAGACCAGACCGCCGCGGGCCCGGGTGAGCAGGCCGGTCGTGTCGAGGCGGCGCAACGTGGGCAGGTCGACGCCGAGCGCGGGCAGCACCCGGTCGTCGAGCCGGTCCGGCGCGGTCGCCACCATCTGCAGCACCTCGACGTCGTCCAGCGTGACGTCGGTGGTACGGGCGAGCACCGCGTCGCGCACCGAGGTCGGCAGCGGGCGGTCGGGCTCCTTGGCGATCTCGGTGACGAAGAACGGGTTGCCGCCGGTCAGCTCGTGCACGCGGCTCGGTTCCAGCCGGGTGCCCCCGACGACGGCGCGGACGGCGTCGAGGGACAGCGGCCGCAGGTCGAGGGTCCGCAGGCCGGCCAGCCGGGCGAAGTCGCCGAGCAGCGGGCGAGCCGAGTGACCTGGACCGATCTCGTCGTCCCGGTAGCTCACGAGCAGCGCCAGCGACATCGCGTCGACCCGGCGCGCGAGGAAGCGCAGCACCTCGACCGAGGCGGCGTCGACCCAGTGCAGGTCCTCGACCACCAGGACTGTCGTCTCGTCGCGCAGCGCTTCGTAGATCCGCTCGCAGACGCCGGCGAGTGACAGCTCCGCGCCGCTGTCGCCGGCCTTCTCACCTCTGACCCTGTCCTCACCGGGCAGCAGCGGTCCCAGGCCGGCGGCCGCGGCGATGTCGCGGAACGGACCGAGCGGCCGGGGCGTCAGAAGCGGGTCGCAGCCGCCGAGGAGGAAACGTGGGCCGGGCACGGCCGCGCGGGCCGCCGCGAGGAGGGCCGACTTGCCCGCGCCCGACTCCCCGGTGACCGCGGCGCCCGACCTCTGCCCGGCCGCCGCCCGGTCGATCGCCGCGCGGACGACGGCGACCTCGCGGTCCCGTTCGAGGAGATCCACGTGGTCAGGGTAGAGGCGGGCGGGGCGCCGAGGTGAAAGGTTCGAGCGCCCCGCCGGAGCGTCGGCCCCGTCATCGGGGCCGCGGTCACCGCGGGGCCGCGGTCGCGGCGGTCTGCGGGCCGAACTCGTTCGCGACGGCCGAGACGTTGTTGGCCGGGAAGCCACCGCGACGGGCGTGCTCGAGGATGGTCTCCGCGTCCTCCGCCTCGTGCACGCAGTAGATCTTGTCGTCGGTGACGTAGCTGTTCACCCAGGTGTAGGGCACCCCCAGCGACGCGACGGCCTCGTTGGAGGTCTGCGCGATCTCGGCCAGCTCCTCCTGGCTGAGGTTCCCGGCGCCGGGGATCTCGCGCTCGATGACAAAGCGAGGCATGGTCTGCTCCTTTCGATCCGACGGCCCGCTGCCGTCCGGTGTCTCCACCCTCGGCGCGGCAAGGCGTCCCGACATCGGGAGCGACTCCCCATGCTCGCGGTCTGGGTACCCAGGCGCCGACTCCGGAGGACGGGCACGCGGGCGTTAGGTGTCCGCCTGATCGGACACTCCTGGATCCGGTCCGCGTGCCCTCCGCGGCCGCGGGAGGAGTCCGCCGGACTATGCCTAGCCGGGCCGCTGGCGGAAACCCTGTGGGTATGCAGCACATCGTTGTCGGGGTCGACACCCGGGAAGCAGCTCCCGCCGCCCTGGTTCGGGCGGCTGACCTCGCGCGGCAGCTGGGCGCGGAACTCGATGTCGTCCACGTCCAACCCTTCAGCCGCGGCGAGATCCGCGTGATGGTCTCCACGGTGCCCGGGCGGCACCTGTCCGAGCGGTTCCTCAGGGCTGACCAGGATGCCCGGACCAGGGAGGTCCGCACGCTGGCGGAACGGACACTGGCGGGCAGCGCCGTGCCCTGGCGGTTGCACGTCCTGGCTGGGGATCCCGCGGCGCGCCTGCTCGCCGTGGCCGACAGCGTCGACGCCTACGCGATCGTCATCGGCACCCGGCACGGCGGCGGGGTCGTCCTGGAGCGGCTGCTGACCGGCTCGGTCTCCCATCGGGTGGTCAACTGGGCGAAGCGGCCCGTTCTGGTCGTCCCGACAGACCTGGACGATTAGCACCCGAACGGGTCCGTGCGTCCGGCCGGGCAGGCGACCTGGACGGCCTGTTGCATCCGGCCGGCGAGACTTCCGTGCTGGTGGAAAGTGCTGTACCGGGCCCACAGCCACGGCTGTTTTCGTGACCTGATCGAGGCCGGGATGCGTGCGGGGTTGTTCGAGATGGCGTCCGCGCGGCTGGCCTCGTACGCCATCCTCGACCTGGGGATGGGCGTCGCGGTCTGGTTCCGCGACGACGGTGAGCTGACGGAGGATGCCGTCGTCTGGCAGTACAG
>NZ_CASGGV010000101.1:0-3713 GCF_949319125.1 Frankia sp. Hr75.2
GCCATATGGCTGGGTCGGGCCATATGGCTGGGTCGGGCCATATGGCTGGGTCGGGCCATATGGCCGAGCCGGCGGTCGCGGCACCGGCCGTGGCGGTGCCTGGGAGCCCCGTACCCGGGCTGGCCGCGTCCGAGCCGGTGGCGGCGCCACGGATGGCCATGACGGCGCTACGGGCTGTCCTGGTGGCCGCGCTGGTCGGCGGGGTCGGGGCGGTGTGCTGGATCGCGGCGCGCGCCCGCGGCGAGGACGCGCGGGTCGTCGGCGCCTACGGGGCGCTCGTCGGAACGCTGGCCCTGCTGGCCTGGGCGGTCGGCGCCAGCCGGGACCGGGGGGCCGCGCAGCCTGGTCCGGCGGGCCCGCTCGGCCCGGTGAGCCCGCGCCGGCGCCGGGTCCGGTGGCCGGTGCCGATGCCCGCCACCGGCGCGCTGCGCACCCGAACGGGCCGGGTGCACCCCCAGTAACAGATGCCCGCCGGGCATGGGCAATCCGGCGTATGCTGACGTCTTCAAGGTCATCTAAAGAGGAAATGTCGTCCAACCGACTCCGAACCGCAGTTCGGCGCTTCACTGGACCAGATGTGACGTAGAACCTCCTCCCCTGATGGTTAACCACACACCTCGCGCCCCCCGATCACGGCCCGGTACGAGGTAACGTCTTCATGTCGGCGTCACCGAGGGCAACCACCCACGGGGCGGCGACAAGATCTCTGGGGCATCCGGCCAATCGGGCCGGATGTCCGAAGGTCGGTGCGAGCGCCATGGCGGTCTCAGACCGCGGTTGGGTCCGGTCGCGTGAAAACCGGCCGCCCCCTGGCCGCCGGACGACACTTTCCGCGCTTGTAGACCACGCCGCATGGCGCGTGGAACCGACGTGGCGTTGTTCTGTCGGCCCTGACCTGATCGGCGGATCCCCTGACTCAGCCCCGCAGCACCCAGCCCACCCCCGCCCACCGTCCGGCCCGTCCCTCCCGGGGCGGCCGTACCCGTCCCACCGGACACGGCCGCGGCGGGCCTCGTCCCGCCCCGTTCCGCGGCGGTGAGCGCCCGGCGGCGCGCCCGGCGCTCGCCACCCGCTCCCCCCGTCCGCCCGCCGAGTCCTTCGCCGAGGCGGGCCTGCCCCCGCGGCTGGTCTCCGCGCTCGCGGACAAGGGCATCCACGGGCCGTTCCCGGTCCAGGCCGCCACGTTGCCCGACGTGCTGGCCGGCGAGAACGTGCTCGGCCGGGCCCGCACCGGCTCCGGCAAGACCCTGGCGTTCGGCCTGCCGCTGCTCGCCCGGCTCGCCACCACCGGCGCCGCCCGCCCCCGTCAGCCCCGCGGGCTGATCCTCGTCCCGACCCGTGAGCTGGCCCAGCAGGTCAACGACGTGCTGGCCCCGCTCACCCGGGCGCTGGGGCTGTGGATGACCCCGGTCTACGGCGGAACGTCGATCAGCCGGCAGATCTCGGCCCTGCGCCGGGGTGTGCACCTCGTCGTCGCCACCCCGGGCCGGCTCACCGACCTGGTCGAGCGCGACGCCTGCATCCTCGACGAGATCGAGATCACCGTCCTGGACGAAGCCGACTTCATGTGCGACCTCGGGTTCCTCCCCGCGGTCAAGGCGCTGCTGGACATGACCCCGTCCGACAGCCAGCGGCTGCTGTTCAGCGCCACGCTGGACCGCGAGGTCGAGGTCCTCGTCCGGGGCTACCTGCCCGAGCCGGTCCTCGTCGCCGTCGACCCGGAGGTGTCGCAGGTCTCGACCCTGGCCCGGCACGCGATGGAGTCCGTCGACCGCACCGCCCAGCTCCGGCTGGTCACCGCGCTCGCCTGCGGCGCCGGCCGCACCCTGGTGTTCGTGCGCACCCAGCGCGACGCCGACCGCGTCGCGCAGGCGCTCACCGAGGCCGGGGTACCGGCCGAGCCCCTGCACGGCGGCATGCCGCAGGGGGCCCGCACCCGGGCGCTCGCCGGGTTCACCGACGGGTTCTACCGGGTTCTGGTCGCCACCGACGTCGCCGCCCGCGGCATCCACGTCGACGGCATCGGCCTCGTACTGCACCTGGGCCCGCCCGAGGACGCCAAGACCTACCAGCACCGCGGCGGGCGCACCGCCCGGGCCGGGGCCGACGGCGCCGACGTCCTGGTGACCGTGCCGGCCGAGCGTGGCAAGGCCCGGTCGCTGCTGCGGGCCATGGGCATCCCGACCCAGCCGGTCCCGACGCAGCCCGACGACCCGATCGTCGCCGAGCTCGCCGGACCGCCGGCGCCGCCGGTCGACCCGGCGACCATCCAGGCCCGCCGCCAGCGCAGCGACGGCCGGCGTGGTGACGGCCGACGCGACGGTGGCGGCCGCCGGGACTCCGCCCGGCGCGACGGCGCGCCGCGTGAGGGCGGCCACCGGCGCGGCGGGCCGGGCGCCCGCACCGCCGGCTCGACCTTCACCGGGGCGGCCCGCGACGCTCACCGCCCGGGCCGCCCGGCCCGGGGCCTGGCCCAGACGCGCCCCGCGCCGCGGGTGGACCCCCACCCCGCTCCCGGAGCCTGATCCCACCGCCCCGGGCCTGACTCCGACTTCGGGTCAGGCCCGGGGATGGCTCTCATACGAACGGTGCCCCGGAACGCTTCCGCGTTCCGGGGCACCGGTGGTTTCGTCTCGGCTTCCTGGATCAGTCGCGGGCCGCGACCTCCGGAGGATCACCCGACGGTGGTCACAGCGAGCGCGAGACGCCCAGTCGCAGCCGGTTCGGGTTCGCCACCGGGCCCAAGGAGAGCCCATCGGTGCTCGTCTCCGAGAGGTCGGCGACATCCGCCGTTACTGAGACCACCTCCCGCTGACCTGGCACCACAGACCCCATCTCGGGGCCAACCGACTCGTCCTGCTCCATGCGCAACACCTTTCCGAAGAGGCGCCGAATCGACACTGGATACCAAAACGGTAACACCCACGCAACGGTGTGCGTCCTTCGCAAAAGCACTGGTGCCAAGGACGTCCGTCACAACGGTGTGCGCGTAGCTATCCGCTGACGATCCAGGGGGAAGACGGTCCCCGGACGGTGCTCGTAACACCGCCGGGGACCTCGGATACCGACCCCCGAGAGGTCAGCACCGTGTTCCCCATCATCTCGCAGGTCCTAGGCGCTCTGTGCGCCGCTGTGGCCTTCGCCCTGTATCTGCGTCGCCCGGCGCCGGCCGGTGCCGCTCCGGGCATCCTGGCGCCCATCGCGGCCGGTCCAGCCCGGACCGCCGCCGGCACCATCACCCGGGTTGCCTCGCCGCGGCTCAGCCCGACCCAGCGGGCCCGCGTCGTCATCCGGCACGCTTTCCTGGCCGGATCCGGCGTGCCGATCACCCGGGCGGACGTCATCGACGAGTTGCTCGCCGAGCGCGCACCCAGCCTGGTGACCGGAACTGAACTCCGGTCATCCGTCAGCCCGGACGTCACCCCCGATCCGACCCCCGACGCGCCCGTCACCTTCGCCGCGGCGGCCGTCCGGCTCGGGGTGTCCGTGGCCACGGCCAAGCGGTACGCCGCGCCCAGCTCGGGCAAGCTCGTCCGGCAGGGTGACGGCGTCTCCCGCGTCTCCCTCGAGGCCATGGCGGCGACCCGATGAACCCGCTCATCCCCGCCGCCGACCTCGAGCCGACCGCCGAGCAGATCGCCGAGGAGCGGGCGCACTTCGCCCGCTGCGCCAACTTCGACGCGGCGCGCGACCAGCTGTCCGTCGCCATGGTC
>NZ_CASGGV010000102.1:0-3662 GCF_949319125.1 Frankia sp. Hr75.2
ATGCCGAACCCGTCGGCGGCGTCCGCGTACGCCTTGCACCGCCCGTCCGCGGCCAACCCACGCTGACGGGAGAAGCCGATCAGGCCCTCCGGCGTCGTCATGAGGGACACCCCGGCGACCAGCGCCAGATCGATCTCGCCGCGTCGCAGAGCGGCGGCAGCGGTTTGCAGTGCGACCAGTGAGGACGAGCACGCCGTGTCCACCGTCAGCGCCGGGCCTTCCAGACCGAAGACGTAGGACACCCGGCCGGAGAGCACGCTGGCGGCCTTGCCGATGACGAGGTATCCCTCGTCCGCCTGCTCCCCGGACGCGTCCTGGCCGTAGTCCTGGCCGTGGGTCCCGACGTACACGCCGGTCTGCGTGCCTGCCAGCGACGTCGGATCGATGCCGGCGCGCTCGAAGGCTTCCCAGGCTGTCTCCAGCAGCAGCCGCTGCTGCGGGTCCATCGCGAGCGCCTCTCGCGGGGAGATCCCGAACAGGCCGGCGTCGAAACCCGCGGCGTCAGCGAGGAACCCACCGGCCCGTACGTAGGTCCGCCCCGCGTGGTCCGGGTCGGGATCGTAGATCTCAGCGAGGTTCCAGCCGCGGTCCGCTGGCAGCGGGCCAACCACATCCACCCCGTCCCGGACGACCCGCCACAGGTCGTCCGGCGAGCCGATGCCGCCAGCGAACCGGCAGGCCATGGCAACAATCACGATCGGGTCGTCATCTTCAGCCACGGCGCGGGCTCGGCCCGCGCCGTCCTGGATGGCGACGGCCTGCGCCGCCGCGGGCTCGGCGACAGCCGGGAGATCCGGGGCAAGCCTCTCCGCGAGATGACCGGCCAGCGACCGGGGGGTCGGATGGTTGAACACCACGGTGGCCGCCAGCCGCAGGCCGGTCGCGGCGGCGAGCCCGTTACGCAGCTCCACACCGGTCAGTGAGTCGAAACCGAGGTCGCGGAAGGCCCGGTCCGGCTCGATCGCGGCCGGGTCAGAATGGCCGAGGACCACCACCGCGGTCGACCGGACGAGGTCGAGCAGGATCTCGTCACGGGTGCCGGCTGTGGCCAGGGCGAGCTGGTCACGCAGGGAGGCCCGGTCACCGGTTCCGCCTCGCGCCGTCGTGACGGCCCGGCGGCGCACTGACGTGGGCACCAGCCCTCGGAGCAGGGGCGCGATGTTCTCACGCCGCCGCAACGCGGCCGCTTCGAACAGAACGGGAACCAGCGCGGGTCGATCGTCGACCATCGCGGCGTCGAACAGGGCGAGGCCCTCGGCCGCCGACAGGGCGCGGGTACCGTCCCGCGTCATCCGGGCCAGGTCAGTGGCACTCAGCCGGCTGCCCATACCCGCCGCCCACAGACCCCAGGCCAGCGAGGTCGCGGGCAGCCCGGCCGCCCGCCTGTGGGCGGCGAGACCGGTGAGGAAGGCGTTGCCGGCCGCATAGTTGGCCTGCCCGGCGCCACCGAGGACGGAGGAGGCCGAGGAGTAGAGGACGAACGCGGTGAGATCGAGGCCTGCGGTCAGCTCGTGCAGATGCCAGGCCGCGTCCACCTTGGTCCGCAGGACGCTGTTCCAGCGCGGCTCGTCGAGTGCTTCCAGGACGCCGTCAGCGACGATCCCGGCGACATGCACAACCGCGGTGAGCCGGTCGGCGACATCGTCGACGATCTGGGCGAGGACAGCCCGGTCAGCGGCGTCGGCGGCGACCACGCGTACGGCGGTCCCCGTGGCCGCCAGCCCGGCGAGCCATTCCTCGTCGGCGCCGGACCTCGTGACCAGGACGAGTTCGGCGACCCGGTGCACCCGGGCCAGGTGGTCGGTGAGGAGCCGGCCCAGGCCACCGGTAGCGCCGGTGACCAGCACGGTGCCGCCGGCCAGCGGCGAAGGGGACGGGACAGCCGCCGGTTCGGCACGGTGCAGTCGGGCGACCGACACGGTGGCTGCCCCGGACGGTGCGCGCCGGACGGCGACCCACGGCTCGTCGGCGGGAGCGCCCAGCCCGGCCGCGACCGCCTGCTCCCAGGCTGTGCCGGCCTCGGTCGCGGTGCCGGCCGGGCCGGGCACCGGGGTGTCGAAGGCGGAGTCGAGTTCGAGAAGGCCGAAGCGGCCCGGGGCCTCCGTCTGCGCGGCGCGGACCAGCCCACGCACGGCCCCATGAGCGAGGTCGCCGTCGCGCAGGACGACCACCAGCCGGATGGACGCCCGGTCTGGATCGGCCAGCCAGTCCTGGAGCACCCGCAACGTCCGCAGCCCGGCGGCCCGCACCGCTTCCGGGACATCCGGCACCGCACCCACAACGACACCGTCGGAAACGAACAGCGCGAATTGTGGCTGCTCTGACGGATCAGCCGGACCACCGACGATATCCGGATCACCACTGGCAGCTGGATGATCGGACACAGCCGAGCCGGCGGGGAGCGCGGATTCGGGGTGGTGGGCCCAGTCCGCGCGGCGCACCGGGGTGACCTCCACCGGCTCCCAGCCCACCTCGAACAACGCGTGCCGTGCCCGCGCAGGTCGGCCAGCCAGCCGCTGTGGGTCGACTGGACGGACCACAAGTGCTCCGACGTCGATCACCGGCGCCCCGGCATCGTCTACAGCGCTGATCGTCAGGGTGTCGGGGCCGGCCGGGGCGATCCGCACCCGCAGCGACCGCGCACCGACGGCGTGCAGCCGCACCCCCGACCACGCGAAGGCCAGCCGGGGCTGCTCCGGGTCCGGAAAGAACCCGGCCGCTGCCAGCGGATGTAGGCTCGCGTCCAGCAGCACGGGATGCAGGCCGTAGCCGTCCGGGAGATCCGCGACCGGCCCGTCGGCGGCCCGGAGGAGGTCGTGCGAGTGGGGTGTGCCCGGGGCCGCGAGAGCGGCAGCCGGGAGCTCCACCTGGGCGTAGACGACGCCGTCGGCCGCCCAGGCCGCGCGCAGCCCCCGGAAGGCCGGACCGTAGTCGACCGGCAACCGATCGTAGCAATCGTCAAGATCCACCGCCTGTGCGGCGGGCGGCGGCCACTGCGCCGCCCAGTCGGCCGGGCCGGCCGGTGCTGATGCACCGCCGGCCGGGCCTTCGTCCTGGGCTGCGAGGGTCCCGGCCGCGTTCTCAGCCCAGGCGCCGTCTGGGCCGGTCCGGGAATGGACAGTGACCATACGGCGGCGCTCGGCGTCCGGTTCTCCGACGAAGACCTGGATATCCGTGCCAGTGGCGGTATCGGTCTCGTCCAGCAGGATCGGCGCGGAGATCGTCAGTTCGGCGAGGACCGGAAGGCCCACCCGCTCCCCGATCCAGGCGAGGATGTCGAGCAGCGCGGTGCCGGGCAGCAACACCGCGTCCCCGATCCGGTGGTCGGCGAGCCAGCGGTGGCGGTGCACGCTGAGTCGGCCGGTGAACAGCAGACGGGCACCGTCGTCGGGGCCGGTCAGACCGACGGCGCCCGGATCACCGGGTGATCCGTCAGAACGCCGGTCCACGACACTGACGGCGGCGCCGAGCAGCGGATGATCGACCGGGTCGAGCCCGGCGGCAGTCACATCACCGCCGACGCCGCCCGGGCGGGAGTCCGCGTCCAGCCAGTAGCGCTCGTGCTGGAACGGGTAGGTCGGCAGGTCGGGCCCCACACCCACACCAGGCCTGGCCTCGGCGACGCCCGCCCCGGAGTCCCCATGCGCATCGGAGGCCGCGCT
>NZ_CASGGV010000103.1:0-3643 GCF_949319125.1 Frankia sp. Hr75.2
CAGCAACCGACCAGCCGCCACCCGCCGAGACCCCCTGACAGGCAGACGGCACTGTTGCCTCCACTCGACGGGCCCCGTGTGGCGGCAGGTAATGATCAGGCGATGAGGCGAGGTGTGGTCCGTCCTTCGGTCCCGATGTGGAAGTTCGCTGGGTTCCGGTTCCCTCCGGAGGTGATCGTGCTGGCGGTCCGCTGGTACCTGCGGTTCGCGCGGTCAGTGGGGTCTGTTGCGTCCAGTCGTGACCGGCGAGGCCCTGGCGGGGCATGTACCGTCAGTGTGATCACTGGCGGGCCGTCGGGGACTCGAACCGGCGCTGTTGCGTCGGCGAGATCCGCCATCGCGGATGTCGCCCGGGCGGCCACCGATCTGCCGGGAGATCCGCGAGCTGGTCCTGCGCCCCGCACGGAGAATCCGACCTGGGGCCACCGCAGGATCCAGGGAGAACTCGCCGGGCCGGGCTACCCGGTCGGGGTCGCCACCGTCTGACGGATCCTGCACCGCACCGGTGTCGATCCAGCGCCCCGCCGGACCGACTCCTCCTGGCGTACGTTCCTGCGTGCCCAGGCCTCCGGCATGCTGGCCTGCGATTTCTTCACGGTGGACACCGTGTTCCTCCAACGGATCTACGTGTTCTTCGTCGTCAAGCACGCCACCCGTCGTATCCATGTCCTCGGGGTCACGAGACACCCGACCGCGGCGTGGGTCACCCAGCGGGCACGGAACCTGCTGATGGATCTCGAGGAGCGTACCCACCGGTTCCGGTTTCTCATCCGTGACCGAGATGCGAAGTTCACGGCTTCGTTCGACGCTGGGTTTACCGAAGCCGGCATCGACGTGGTCGATACCCCGCCACAGTCACCCTCGGGGGGTTGATCAACGAATCGCAACGCAGCCCGGCACCTCCGCGGAAGATCGCGTCAACCACAAAAGGCCAGCTCACAGGCCGAAATCCGGTTTTGGGAGCCCCACACGCCGAGAGGGGACCTTGCTGCGCGCGGGCGTGCCTGTCATGCGGTGACCGGCGCAGGCGGGCGGTCCGCCCTGACGGTGAACAGGATCGTCGCGACCACGAGCAGCGGCGCGCAGAACAGCAGCCCTGCCTCGGGCGCGACGAACGTCCACAGCGCACCGGCGGTCAACGTTGCGATCGCCCGACCGCCACTCTGCAGAGCGGCGAGGGTGCCGAACGCCGTCCAGCGGATCTCCGGCGAGGCCAGCCGGCCGACGCCGGTGTACTCGGCCGCGTCCACGGCACCGGCGGCAGCCCCTGCCAACACAAAGCAGACGGCGAGCAGAAGCAACTCGTTCGTCCCGGCCAGAGCGAATCCGGCATAGGCGGTCAGCAGGCACGTGGCGCCACCGGCGATGATCGGGCCAGTACCGATCCGGTCCGCCAGCGCACACGCCCAGCTGGCGCAGACGGCCGCGCTGAGCTGGTAGCCGATGTACAGCAGCGCCACGAGCTGGAGCTGACTGAACGGTCCGGCTCCAGCGGGCAGTAGCTTCGTCGCGCGAAGCAGCAGTAGCACCGCGGCGATGTTCGCGGTCTCGTAGATCGCGACGCCGAGGAGGAACCGACCCAGGCGACCGCGCCGGAGCTGGTCGATTCTGCTACGCAGCGATGGCAGCTGCCACACGGCGTCCGGCTGGAGGACGTCCAGGTCCGGGCGTGTCGGATTCCCGCCCGGCTGCGCTGCCCGTCGCCGGTTCGCGCGGGCGCTGACGGCCACCGCCGCAACGGCCGGCAGCACCGCCAGCAGGATGACCGTCCGGACCTCCAGGAAGGTCAGGAACAGCAGCGCCAACACCGGGCCGAGGGCTGCGCCCACCGCGTCGATCGAACGTTCCACCCCGAGGCGGCGTCCCATCCGGTCCACGGTGGTGACCTCGCTCGCCTGCGCCGGCCGCAGGGGCGTGCGCAGCCCGCGGGCCGCCCACGAGCCGACCCTTACACCGTGGCCGCCTGCCATGCCACGCCGCTGAGCGCAAGCAGTGCCGACGCCAGCCCCATGCCGGCGTGCCCGACGATGCTGACCACAGGCCACGCCACCGCGGCCGGCGCAGCGCTGTCTCGGCGCCACCGAACCGGGCCGCCATCCCACCCGCGTGCCCGACGGCCTCCATTCCGGCGATGGCGAGCGGGACACCCCCGGCCAGGCCGGTGACGAACGCAGGGAGGACGGTGGTGGTGCTCTCCTGCCCCGCTGTCGACAGCAGCGATGCCAGCCGCGACGAGGTCAGGTACCCGCGGACCCGTCCGCCCTCGCTCTGGACTGGGACAGGTACGTCACAGACGGCAGTGTCGGGTCTGGACACGACGGACGCGACGAGCGCGGCAGCCGCCGGCCCGGGCACAGCGGCGCAGGGGGCCGGCATCCGCGCCGGAAACGGCCACGGCAGCACGACGGGTCACTTCGGACGCGGTCACCGACGAATCGAGCATTCGACCATCATGTTCGCCGCACGGCGACTCCGAAGTCGTCTGTCGGACGCCCCATCCAGTCAGATGGGCGACCGGCCGGCGCTGCTGGCAGCCGCGTTTGCCGAACTCACCCACGCCATCTGGCCGCCGGCCGGCCAGAACCCGGCGCATTCGCCGCTATCTCGGAACGCAACAGTGCCGCTGTTCGCTATCGACCCTGCAAAAATAAAGATGACACTCATGGGGCGGTTGTCTCGGAGCCTGCCCGACCCTTCCAGCCTTGCCGGACCCAAATCGATACTCCGGCGAGTAGAAGAGGAGAACCGCTGCCGTTCGCCGGCGTCCGGGTCGACCCTGCGGTCGTTGACCCGCGGCGCGGTGACCTCGACCGCACCGGCGGCGGTCATCACCTGCCCGGGCTGGGCGTGGCCGTTACAGACCACCAGCCGGCGGCCACCCTCGTCGCGCTCGTCGGCGAGCTCGGCGATGTAGGCGTCGACCTCGGCTTCCAACGCGGCCGCGAGCATCCGCCGCGCACCTTCCCGCACGATCTCATCGATCAGCGACGGCCTGACCGTCGAACCGTCCCCGGGCGTGCTGTCCTCGGGTACTACCGTGAGCACCGGCATGCCTTCCCGACCGACGCGCCAACGTCGGCCTGCCTGAGACCTCAACCTCGATCACCGGGAAGGCACGCCCCTCCCCAGCCGACCACAGATCTCAACCGTTGCTCGGCCGTAGCCCGCCGGTTCTTCATCCAGGCGCCGGCGCATGGCCGCCAGCCGGTCGAGGTCACCACCGACAAGGCACCCGTCTACCCGAGGATCCTCGACGAGCCGCTCCCGAGGCCTGCCATGTCGACGCCGCCAGAGAGAACAACCGAATGGAAGCCACCCACAGCCGGCTCAAAGCCCGGCTACGGCCGATGCGCGAACTCAAACGCCTCCGCTCGGTCCAGACGATCAGCGCCGGGAACGCCTTGGTTCAGAACATCCGACGCGGCCACTACGAACTCGCCACCCATACCGGCCCACAGCTGCGGCTGGCCGCCGCGTTCACCGAGCTCACCCAAGCCGTCTGACCGTGACTGCCCGGGCCCTGGCGTGCGCCGCATCCTCGCAATGCAACAGCCCCGCCGAGGATGATCGGCCTTCAGAATCGGTCACCGGGACGACATCAGGGCCACGCCGCAGCCCGATCGTTCGTGAACACCGCGCATCG
>NZ_CASGGV010000104.1:0-3604 GCF_949319125.1 Frankia sp. Hr75.2
CGGGGGGCGCGGGGCCCCGCCCGGGGGGGGGGGGGGGCGCCCCCCCCCACGACCGCGCGGTGGTCGAAGGCGGCCCGGGTCGCCGCGGTGGCCAGCGCGACGTCCGCGGCGGCCGGGCCGGGACGGTCGTCGAGGTGGGCGGCCAGCCGGCGGGCCTGGGCGCGCAGCCCCTCCGTGGTGCGCGCCGACACCAGCAGCGGCACCGGCCGCGGCGACGACGCCGGTGACGACGCCGGCCCGACCCGCGGCTCCTCGGTGGGGGGGGGCTCGCGGAGGATCACGTGCGCGTTCGTGCCGCTGATGCCGAACGCGGAGACCGCGGCCCGCCGCGGCCCACGCTCGCCGGCCCGCTCCCGCCCCGCCGGGGCGCCGGCCGGGAGCGGGCGGGCCGGCCACGCGACCTCCTCGGTCAGCAGCCGGACGCCGGACCCGTCCCAGTCGACCTGCGGGGTGGGCTCGTCGGCGTGCAGGGTGCGCGGCAGCACCCCGTGCCGCATGGCCAGCACCATCTTGATCACACCGGCCACGCCGGCCGCCGCCTGGGTGTGCCCGATGTTGGACTTCAGCGACCCCAGCCACAGCGGCCGACCGGCCGGCCGGTCGCGGCCGTACGCGGCGATGAGGGCCTGCGCCTCGATGGGGTCGCCGAGCTTCGTCCCGGTGCCGTGCGCCTCCACCGCGTCCACCTCGGACGGCGACAGCCCGGCGACGGCGAGCGCCTGGCGGATCACCCGCTGCTGCGCCGGGCCGTTCGGCGCGCTCAGCCCGTTCGACGCGCCGTCCGAGTTGACCGCCGTGCCCTCGACGACGGCGAGCACCGGACGGCCCGCCCGGCGGGCGTCGGAGAGCCGTTCGAGAACCAGCAGGCCGACGCCCTCCGAGAGGCCGGTGCCGTCGCCGCCCGCGCCGAAGGCCCGGCAGCGGCCGTCCGGTGACAGCGCGCGCTGGCGGCTGAACTCGACGTACATCAGCGGGGAGGACATCACGACCGCGCCGCCGGCCAGCGCCAGCGAGCACTCCCCCCGCCGCAGCGCCTGGACGGCCTGGTGCAGGGCCACCAGCGACGACGAGCAGGCCGTGTCGACGGTCACCGCCGGCCCCTGCAACCCCAGGGTGTAGGAGATGCGCCCGGACATGACGCTCGCCGCGTTGCCGATGCCGATGTAGCCCTCCGTCTCCGCCCCGGCGGCCAGCGCGCGCGGGCCGTAGTCCTGGACGTTCGTGCCGACGAACACCCCGCCCGGGGTGCCGCGCAGCGTCGACGGGTCGATGCCCGCGCGTTCCACCGCCTCCCACGACAGCTCCAGCAGCAGCCGCTGCTGGGGGTCCATCGCCAGAGCCTCGCGGGGGTTGATGCCGAAGAACTCGGCGTCGAAGTCGGCGACCCCGGCCAGGAAGCCGCCGTGGCGCACATAGGAGGTGCCGGACCGCTCCGGGTCGGGATCGTGCAGGGCGTCGAGATCCCAGCCCCGGTCGGCCGGGAACCCGCCGATCGCGTCCCGGCCCTCGGCCAGCAGCCGCCACAGGTCCTCCGGGGAGTCGACGCCACCGGGCAGCCGGCAGGCCATGGCCACGATCGCCACCGGCTCGGCGTCCAGCAGGTCGTGCTCACCGCCGTGCCCGCTCCGGTCGCGGGACGCCACAGCGCCCGGGACGCCGGCGGCGGGCGCGTCGTCCGCGTCGCCGCCGGTGATCTCCACCCGCAGGAACTCCGCCAGCGCCAACGGGGTCGGGTAGTCGAACACCAGCGTGGACGGCAGCCGCAGGCCGAGCGCCGCGCCGAGCCCGTTACGCAGGTCGACGGAGGTCAGCGAGTCGAAGCCGAGGTCACGGAAGGCCCGGTGCGCCTCCACGGCGGTGGCGTCGGAGTGCCCCAGCACGGCCGCTGCCCGGGTGCGGACCGTCTCGACCAGGGCCCGGTCCCGCTCGGCCGGAGGCAGCGCGGCGAGTCTCCGGGCCAGCGGCGAGCCGGTTCCGGACGCGGCCGGGGAGGCGTCGCCGTCCGCGACGCCGGACGGCCGGGCCTCACCAGCAGCCTCGGCGTCCTCGGCGAGCGTGTCGAACAGCGGGCGGCGGCCCGCCGAGGTGAAGACCGGGATGAACCGCGTCCAGTCGATCTCCGCCACGACGGTGTGGGTCTCGTCGTGGTCCAGCACCTGCCGCAGGGCCTCGAGGGCGCGGTCCGGCTCGAGGTAGCCGAGCCCCCGTGCCCGCTGCCGCCGCACGCCGGGGTCCTCGGCTGCCGCGGCGCCGGCGCTGCCGCTCTCCGCCAGCGGGCGCCACAGCCCCCAGGCGATCGAGGTGGCCGGCAGGCCGCGGGCACGCCGCCGCACGGCCAGGGCGTCCAGGTGGGCGTTGGCCGCGGCGTAGGCGGCGTGGTCGGCGCCGCCCCACACGCCGACGACCGACGAGAAGAGCACGAACGCGTCGAGGTCGTCGGTGGGGAACAGCTCGTCGAGCCAGTCGGCCGCGGTGGCCTTGGCGGCGATCGCGCCGGCCAGGTCGGTGACCGAGGTGTCGGCCAGCGGGCGCAGCCCGAGCAGCGCGGCGGTGTGCACGACGGCGCGGATCCCCTCGCCGTCGGTGGCCTGCCCGCGGACGACCGCGGCCAACGCCTCCCGGTCCGCGAGGTCACAGGTGGCCACGGTCAGCCGGACGTCCCCGGTGAACGCGCCGTGGCGCAGCGCCGCGATGTCGGGATCGTCCGCGCGGTGCGATCCGGCGAGCACGACATGCCCGGCTCCCCGCTCGGCCAGCCATCCGGCCAGGTGGGGGCCGAGCGGTCCGGTGCTGGTGACCAGCACGGTTCCGCGGGGCCGCCAGCGCCGGGCGGGTTCGACCCCGCCGAGCGGCGCGCGCAGCAGCCGACGGGCGAAGGCCGTGCCCGCCCGGATCGCGACCTGGTCCTCGTCGGTCGCGCCACGCAGAACCGCTGCCAGCCGGCGCCGGGCGGACCCGTCCAGCGTGTCGGGCAGGTCGACGAGGCCGCCCCAGCGGGACGGGTGCTCCAGCGCGGCCACCCGCCCCAGCCCCCAGGTCTGCGCCTGCGCCGGGTCGGTCACCGGGTCACCGCCGCCGACGGACACGGCACCGCGGGTGAGGCACCACAGCGGCGCGCCGATCCCCGCGTCGCCCAGGGCCTGGACGAGTAGCAGGGTGGCTGTGGCACCAACCGTGCCCACGGCGCCGTCAGCGCCGTCAGCGCCGTCGGCGCGCGGGGGCCCGTCGGGGTGTGCCGTGCCGGTCAGCGCGAGCAGCGACAGCACGCCCCGCGGGTCGCTCTCCCCGGCGCCGGTCACGGCTCGCAGGCGCCCGGAGAGGCCCTCCCGGGTGAGCTCGGCGGGGCCGACCGGGACGCCGACGATCTCCGCGCCGTCCTCGGCCAGGGCGCGCACGGCGTCGGCAGCGAGCGGCGGTACGCCATCGGCGGCCGGGAACGGCGTGACCACCAGCCATCGGCCGGTAGCGGCGGCCGGGGCGGCCCGCGGCGGCTCCGGACCGAGCGGATGCCAACCGACGCGGTACCGCAGCCCGTCAAGATCCGTCCCACCGGCCGCGCCACCGCCGGATGCGGCACCGCCGGCCGGGCGGCCGTCACCCAGCA
>NZ_CASGGV010000105.1:0-3399 GCF_949319125.1 Frankia sp. Hr75.2
GAGGTGCTTCGGCACAACGGCCTCGCCCGGCTCGAGCAGGGCCGGGAGAATGTCCCCGCCGCCGTAGCCGGGAAGGCGACCACCGCTGCGGAGCTGGATCATGCCGGCCTCGGGGAGTTCGTCCACTCCGGGGAGAAGTTTGGCGACGAAGTTGAACGCCTTCCTGATTCCGTTGTTGTAGACGGTGCCGATGACGAAGTTGACTGGCACGCCGGCGGCCTTCTTGATCCCCTCCCAGATCGTCTTGATGCCGTCGACGGTCGTCTGGAAGGCCGTCTTGATGGCACCCAGCGCCGTGTCGAATCCGCCCTTGACCGTGTTCATGACGGTCTCGGCGGTGGTCTTGATGCCGTTGACCGCCGTGGTGAAGATCAGTTTGATCCCGTCCCACACGGTGGAGGTGACAGTGCGGATGGCGTCCCAGGCGCCGGTGATGACGGCGCGGATGATGTCGACGGCCGTGCGGAAGGCGGTGGACAGGACGAGCCACCAGAGCTGGAAGTACAGCTTGATCCCGTCCCAGACCAGGGACGTCACGAACTTGATCGCATCCCAGGCGCCGGACACGACGGCCTTGACAACGTCGATGGCGGTGGTGAAAACGGTGGAGATGACCAGCCACCACGTCTGGAAGTAGAACTTGATCGCGTCCCAGACGAACGACGTCACAGTCTTGATGACGTTCCAGGCGGTGGACACCGCGTCCTTGATGCCGTTCACGACCGCGGAGCCGACTGAGTACATGACGTTCCACGCGCCGATGAAGAAATCCTTCACCACGCCGAGCACGCTCATGACGACGTCGCGGATCGTGGTGAACACGGCGTTGACGATGTTGCGGAACGTCTCGCTGTGCTTGTAGGCGTAGATGAAGCCGGCGACCAGGGCGGCGATCGCGATGAGGGCGACACCGAGCGGGTTCGCGGCCATCGTCGCCCGGAGGGCGAGCATCCCGCCTCGTACCGCCGCTATGGCGCCCCGGAACCCGACCATGACCGCCTGCGTCAGGAGCGTTCGGGTCCGCCAGATCCACTGGGCTGTTTCCACGGCGGCGACGGCGCCCTTGTAGGCGTAGAAGGCCGCCACGCCGGCGCCTACGGCCACGGCGAGGCTCTTGATGAGGGTCTGGTTGTCGCGGATGAATCCGGTCAGGCCGGTGAGGGCGGGGCCGAGCTGGTTGGAGATGACGGACCAGATCGCGTTGAACTGGACAACCAGGACGTCGCGGACGATCTCGGCGACGGGTTGGATGTCATCCCAGAGCCCTTGGAAGATCACGCCGAGGTCTTGGAGGGCAGGCCATGCGCTGTTGGTCGCGAAGTCGGCGATGGCCTGTACGCCCGGTTGGATCGACTCGCCGAAGTCCCGGATCTTGGGTAGGAGGTCGGAGACGACCCCACCGACGGTCTCTTTGAGGTTGCCGAACGCCGGGCCTACCGCCTCGCCCACCTTCGACAGGCCAGCGGTGAGCGGCGGGAGGACGGTGGCGGCGATGTTCCCCAGGCCGCCGAGGAACTGCCGTTTGATCGACTCGACGGAGCGTGAGGCGGATCCCTCCATCGCCTGCATCGACTTGTCCATCGACCCGGCGAGGCTGTCGATCCCACCCGCGGCGGCTATCGCTGCCGGATTCATGGCGGTCAGGGCGGCACCCATGACGGCGCCCGGATCGCCGAACAGGGCAGTCTGTGCGTTCAGGCGGACCTGCTGGTCGCCGGTGTTGCGTAGGGCGTTCAGCGTGGTCTGGAGGGCGCTCGCGGCGGCCGGGCCACCCCGTCCGATCTTCGCGGCCATGTCGTCGGCGTTGACCCCGATGGACGCGAAGGCGTCCCTGACGGCGGTACTCCCGCCGAGCGCGAGCTCGCCGAACTGGCCGAGGGCGTCCGCGACCTGGTCGCTGTCGCGGGCGCCGGCCTGCATCGCCTGTGTGATCAGCCCGGAAGCGGTCGCCCCGTCGATACCGACCCGGCGGAACTGGGTGGAGTACTCGTTCAGGGTGGCGAGGAAGTCGCCGGCCTTGTCGTTCCCGTTCTGGAATCCGGAGGCGATGATGTCGAACGCCTCATCAGCCGACCGGGCCATTCCGGTATTGAGCATCTGACCGACGGCGGCGGTGACCTCGCCGATATCCGAGCCCCAGATGTCCGCTACCGCGGTCGCTTTCTCGGCGGTGTCGCGGAGCCACTGCTCGTTGCCTTCGCCGATGTTGGTGTAGACGCCCCGGACCGCCTCGGAAACGCTCTCCATCGAGTCGCCCCAGGCGTCGCCGTAGATCTTGGCGGTAACCCGGGATGCGGAGGCGGCGGCCTTGGCGTCGAGGCCGAGCTGGGCGGCGAGCTTGGCGCCGCCGGCCTGGGCCTCCATGGCCTGGTTGAGGCCGACGGCGAACGCGGTCCCCGCGGCCACGCCCACGCCGGCGAACGCGGTCTTCGCACCGCCGCCGATCTTCCCGAACGCGGACTTCCACCCGGACTCGGTGCGTTCGGCGGCCTGCTCGCCTTCCCTGCCGGCCTCCTCGAGTTGTCCGGCGAGCTGGGCGGCGTCCCCTGCTGCGGCGCGGGCGGCGTCTCCGATCCCACCGACGTCGCCGGCGGCCTGCCGGGCGGTGCGGGTCGTGTCGGCGAACTGCTCGTTGAGCCGCATCGCCTCGCCCACGGAGGCGCGGATCTGCCGGGTCATCTCCTCGCCGACCCGGCCGAACCCCTCGATCTTGGGGACGATCCGGACGTACGCGGAGCCGAGAAGGTTGGTGGCCATGGCTACGCGGCTTCCTGCTGCTGGGCGTGGGCGCTGACCGCGAGGGCCCGCGTGGGGCCGAAGGTGACCAGGTCCGCGGTGTCGGGGGGCTTGGTAGCCAGCACGCCGGCGGTGGCCGCGCGGACGAACCGGTCGGCGCGGACCCGGCCGCGGATGGCGGCCATGATCGGGGCGAGGCGGATCTCGGCGACCCGGATGGATCCGTCGTAGCTGACGACCCTGTGCTCGTCGGCGGCGGCGAACAGGTCCGCGACGGTGAGCCGGTAGAAGCCGATGAGAATGTCGAGTTCGTCGCCGAGCCGGTCGCCGCCCCGCGTCCACGTCCAGCACTCCACCGGCGGCGCGTCGCCGACCGTGGGGAAGGTGACCTCGAGTCGGCAGCCGGACCGGGAGTGCGCGCGGATGCGGCTGAGCTGGCCGAGGTGGGACCGTGTCGGCGTCACCTCGAGGCCGACGGCGAGAACGGGCTGTGCGGACATGGGGGCCTCTCGGGGGCGGCTGGTGAGGTCGACAGCCCGGCCGCACCGGCGACCGTCAACGCCGGTGCGGCTGGGCTGTCTCCCGCCTCGCGCCACCACAGACGAGGCGGGGCGCACCGCCACCAGTGCGCGTCAGGGGGCCGAGCGTCGACCGCTCGGCTAG
>NZ_CASGGV010000106.1:0-3299 GCF_949319125.1 Frankia sp. Hr75.2
CGTCAGGCCGTTGCTGGCCCCGTCCGCGTTCACCGCGCTGCCGCGGATCACAGCCAGCACCCGGTGGCCGTTCGCCCGCGCGTCCGAAAGCCGCTCCAGCAGCAGCATGCCGACGCCCTCCGACCAGGCGGTGCCGTCGGCGGCGGCCGCGAACGGCTTGCACCGCCCGTCCGGGGCCAGGCCCTTCTTCCGGCTGAACTCGGTGAACGCGCCGGGTCCGGCGAGCACGTTCACCCCGCCGACCAGGGCCAGGTCGACCTCGCCGCCGCGCAGCGCCTGCGCGGCGAGGTGCGTGGCGACCAGTGACGACGAGCAGGCGGTGTCGATGGAGACCGACGGCCCCTCCAGCCCCAGCACATAGGAGATGCGCCCGGACGCCACGCTGTTCGTCGCGCCGGTGAGCAGGTAGCCCTCGACCCCGCCGCGGACCGCCTCGTGCAGCCGTGGGCCGTACTCCTGCTGGGACGCGCCGACGAAGACACCGGTCCGCGAGCCCCGCAGGGACGTCGGTTCGATCCCGGCCCGTTCGACGACCTGCCAGGCGGTCTCCAGCAGCAGCCGCTGCTGCGGGTCCATGGCGGTGGCCTCGCGGGGACTGATTCCGAAGAACTCGGCGTCGAACAGGTCCGCGTCGTGCAGGAAGCCGCCCTCCCGCACGTAGGAGGTGCCGGGGTGCTTCGGGTCCGGGTGGAACAGTCCGTCGAGATCCCATCCCCGGTTCACCGGGAACGCGCCGACGGCGTCGACGCCGTCGAGCACGAGCCGCCACAGCTTCTCCGGTGAGTCGGCGCCGCCGGGCCAGCGCCCCGCCACCGCCACGATCACGACGGGGTCGTCGTCGCCGGCACCGTCGCGCACGTCCCGCCCGGCCGTGGCCGAGGCCACCGCGATGTCGTCGCCCAGCGCGCCGGCGAGTTCGGTGAGTACCAGGTCGGCCAGCGCGTCGACCGTCGGATAGTCGAAGACGACGCTGGCCGGCAGGCGCAGGCCGGTCGCGGCGTTGATCCGGTTGCGCAGCTCCACGGCGGTGAGCGAGTCGAAGCCCAGCTCCTTGAACGGCCGGGTCCGGTCGATCGCGCCCGGGGAGGAGTGGCCGAGCGTCGCCACCGCGGCGCCGAGCACCGCCTCCACGAGTACCCGTCGCCGCTCCTCGGCGGTGAGCGCGGCGAGCCGGCGGGTCAGCTCCGAACCGGATCCGTCCGCGTCCGGGTCGGTGATCGCCCCGCTGCCGGTCGCCCTGCCGGCGGGGGAGGCGCCCGACCCGCCGCCGGCCGCGGGTGCGCCCGCCGCGGCGTTCAGCGCGCGCACCTCGGGCAGGTCGGCGATCAGCGGCCGGGGCCGGGCCGCGGTGAAGACGGGCGCGAACCGCTCCCAGTCCACGTCGGCTACGACGAGGGGGCCGGCCTCCTCCGCGACCGCCTGCCGCAGCGCCGCCAGCGCGAGCCCGGGATCCATGGCCCGCAGCCCGCGCCGGCGCAGCCGCGCCTCGATGTCCCCCACTTCCGCCATGCCGGCGCCGCCCCACGGGCCCCAGGCGATCGCGGTGCCGGCGACACCGCGGGAACGCCGGCGCTCCACCAGCGCGTCGAGGGTGGCGTTCGCGGCGGCGTAGCCCGCCTGGGCTCCGCTTCCCCACACCCCGGCGATCGAGGAGAACACCACGAAGGCGTCCAGCGCGGTGTCGCCGAGCAGGTCGTCCAGGTGTACCGCCCCGGCGGCCTTGCCCGCGATCACCTCCGCGAGATCGTCCGCGTCCAGGTGGGCCACGGGTACCTCGGTGACCACCCCGGCGGCGTGCACCACGGCGGTGAGGTCCTCGGCCGCGAGCGAGTCCAGCAAAGCCTTGAGGGCCGCCCGGTCGGCGGTGTCGCAGGCGGCGACCGTCACCCGCACCCCCGGCCCACGAAGTTCGTCCGCCAGTCGGGTGGCTCCCGGAGCGAGTGGACCTCGTCGGCTCGCCAGCACGATGTGCTCCGCGCCGGCGCCCGCCAGCCAGCGGGCGACCTGCCCGCCGAGCCCGCCCGTGCCGCCGGTGACCAGAACCGTCCCCCGGGGGTTCCAGGCCCGACCCGCCGCTGCGCGCCGGTTCGGTACCCGTGCCACCCGGCGGGCCAGCAGGCCACGCGGCCGCAGGGCCACCTGGTCCTCCGCCAGGCCGGCCAGCACGGCGGCCAGCCCGCGTGCGCTCGCCGCGTCGAACCCGTCCTCGGGCAGGTCGATCAGGCCGCCCCAGCGGTCCGGATGCTCCAGACCCACGACCCGCCCCAGTCCCCAGACCTCTGCCTGGGAGAGCCGCGGCTGTTCGGTGGCGTCCGTCGCCACACCGCCGCGGGTCAGCAGCCACAGCGGCGCGGACACCTCGAGGTCGCCGAGCGCCTGTGTGAGTGCGACGGTGGCGAGCAGGCCGATGCCGACGGTGGGCGCGTCGGGACACGGCGCGTCCCGCCACGCCAGCAGCGAGACCACGCCGGCCGGGGTCGCCGCTGTTCCGGCGGCGGACTGTCCCCCCTCGTCCGCCAGGGCGGAGCGCAGGCGGGCGGTCAGGCCGGCGCGATCGGACTCCGCGGTTCCCACCTCGATCACCCGCACCCGCGTGCGGTGGTCCGCGATGGCGGAGACGACATCGTCCGATCCGGTCACGCCCTCGGGCGTCACGACGAACCAGATTCCCGGCTCCCCGTCGACCGTTCGCCGCGCACGGGCCGCCCCGGCCGGGGCGGGGACCGCCAGCGCCTTCCACTCCACCTGGTAGCGCCACCGGTGGGTCGCGGCACGCTCGAGGTTGGCGCGGCGCCAGCTGGCCAGCCCGGGCAGGACGGTCCGCAGGGCCGTGGTCCGCTCAGGTTCGGAGATGTCCAGCTCGGTGGTCAGCCCGGCGAGGTCCTCCTGCTCCACGGCGGCCCAGAAATCGGCGGCGGCCGGATCGCCCGCGGTGGCGTCCGCCCGCTCGCCGCCGGCGACGGGCCCGCGCTCCAGCCAGTACCGCTGGCGTTGGAAGGGGTAGGTGGGCAGGGCCACCGGCGGCGCGGGTGCTGCGGGCGCGGGGTCCGGTGCGGGCGCCCCGGCGTTCGTCGATGTCACCGGGTCCGTCGAGGGCACGGTGTCCGTGGCCGGGTCCGGCTCCTGTGCCGTGGCCGGGCCGGCGGGGTTCCAGTCGACCGGGTGGCCGTGGGCGTGCAGGGTGGCCAGCGCGGTCGCGAAGGTGACCGTTCCGGGACGGTCGCGCCGCAGCGCGGGAACGACGACCGGCGTCCGGGAGGCGCCTCGCCCCGCCTGTGGCTCCTGCGCCCTGTCGTGTT
>NZ_CASGGV010000107.1:0-3290 GCF_949319125.1 Frankia sp. Hr75.2
GTCCATACCCACACCTTCCTAAGCCAACATGTCGACGGCCCCGAACCCCCGGCAGGAGGGGAAGATGCCGGGGGTTCGGGGCCGTCAGCCCATGATGATCAGGTCAGGGTTCCGCCATCAGGTCCCGGAGCGGGAACATCACTTCCCAGACCTCGACCTCAGATACGGCGTCACCGTCGCGCAGCCGTACCCGGTAGCTGGAGAAGCTCACCCCGGCCGGGACGACATCCGCCGGGGGATGGGCCCCGGTCATCACGACCCGAGGGTCCGCACCCGCGACGAGGCGTTGCCGCCGCGCACGGGTACCGACTGCCCACGCCACCCGGGACTGTTCCAGCGGGGTGACCCTGCGGTGCAGCAGCACCAGGCCCACCGTGGACAGTTGCGCCACCCCGACCCCAGCCCCGACCATCACGTCAGGGTCGACGTCCAACACGTCGCACAGCAACATCTCTTGATCGTCAGAGTCGGCGTGCAGCGGTTTCGGGAGTAGGCCTACGATCAGACCGTCGTGGTAGCCGATCCGCAGCTCGGGCAACGCGCCCACGTCGAACTCCCAGCGCGACGTATCCGCCACCGCGAGCCCGGTCACCGGCCCCACCTCGACCGCCGCACCGCCATCACAAGATGACGATCCGACCCAGCCCGGTAAACGGCAGCGCCGTGTACTCGTCCGGGCGTAACCCCAGGTCGAGCGCACACCGCGTCGCATCGGCGGCGTCGACGAACGGTGCGACCACCCGCACCCCCCGCACCACCAACGCCCACACCCCCGGCGGAGTGACCACCCCCCGAGCGGTCACTGGCCACACCGACGTGGGAACGCTGGCCGTCCTGCGCGTACCACCACGGGTCATCGTCATCGGCGTATTCGCCCTCCCCGGTGTCGTGGTCCTCCTCCTCACTGTCGTCCTCACGATCGTCACTGCTGCTCATCGGACCTCCCCGTATCCGTTAAATCGTTGAACTCCCCGTCGCTCACCCCGGCCAGGAACGCCCGCCACTCGGCCATCGAGAACAGCAACGCCGGACCGTCCGGCCAGCCGGCCTGACGCAGCACCACCCCCACCACCGAGGTGAGTACCAACGGTGCGACCTCCACCGCCGCCTCACCCGCCCCCGACGACCGACGCCACACCAGCCGATCCCGGCCATACGCCGGCACCTCAAAGTCCAAGCCGGCTGACCACTTCCGCATCCACCCATCCACCCCGCATCACCTCCCACGACGAACACGGACAGAGAAAGCGGCAGCCCCGGGTGGAGCGCTGGGGGTGAGTGGCCCTGACGGAGCCCCACCCGAGACCGCCGCGGACAGACAGAGACTGCTCTGCGTAGCCGACCCATCGCTACTACACGGCGAGACATCTACGGACATCTTTGCCACAGCAGTTGTCTCTACTTGCTCCTTGATGGCACTATGTGCAACGTGGTGAACGAGCGGCTCCGGCGCGCCATGCTGAAGGCTGGCCACGACGCCGAGTCACTTGCCGACGCCGCGCAGGTCAGCGCAAAGTCCGTGGAACGCTGGCTGTCCGGCCGCACGGTCCCCTACGCCCGCACCCGGTTCCGGGTCGCGCAGCTACTCGGCGACGACGAAAGCTACCTCTGGCCGGAAACCGCCGACCGGAGCGCACTCGCGGGCGCCGAGATCATCGCCGCCTATCCACGCCGCAGCAACGTCCCCCGCAACATCTGGACGGACCTTCTGCGCCAGACTGAACGTAACGTTGACCTACTTGCCTTCGCCGGCCTGTTCCTCACCGAGGAACACCCCGATTGGATCCCAATCCTGCGAGACAAGGCCGAGAACGGCGTACGCGTCCGTCTGCTCCTCGGTGATCCTCACGGTCGTCAGCTTGCCTCACGCGACGACGAGCACCAGATCGGTGGAGGCGTCACAGGCCGCGCTCAAGCCGTGCTCAGCCACTACCGTCCAGTCACCGACGTCGCGCATATCCGCCTACACGACACGCCGCTTTACAACTCCATCTACCGCTTCGACGACGAAATGATCGTCAACACGCACGTCTACGGCCTCCTCGCCGCCTACACGCCGTGTCTGCACCTCCGCAGGGTAGACGGAAGTTTCTTTCACACCTACATCGAGTCCTTCGAGCGCGTCTGGGCATCCGCCCGACCTTTAGACGACTCCTACTTCGATCGAAAGCGCGCATCATGAGCAAGAAGAAGCAAACAGACAAACCGCAGCGCATCGACTACTGGGACGATCCGGCCGCTCCGAAGCCGACAAGTCGCAAATCCTCAGCAAGCGCTGTCATCACCGACGACACCGGCCGCATACTCCTCCTCCACCGCCCGGATAACGGCCTGTGGACGATCCCTACTGGTGGCGTGAAGAAAAACGAGACTGTAGCCGAAGCTGCCATCCGAGAGACTCACGAGGAGACCGGGCTAGAGATCGAGATCGCTGGACTAGTAGGGATCTTCAGCGACCCCAGGCACCTCATCGAGTACGCCGACGGCGAAGTCCGCCAGCCGATCAACATCTGTTTCCGCGGCACTCCGACCGGAGGCCATCTCACGACGACAGACGAAGCATCCGAAGTCCTATGGGTCAGTCCGTCCGACATCGCAGACTTCGAGATCCACCCTGCGATCATGCTCCGCATCCATCACGCGCTCGCTACCGACGAACCACACCTCGGCTAAAGGGCGCTCAGCGGACAGACCAACGAAGATCGTCGCCAAACTTCTGTACGGGTTCAAGGGCGCCCCTTCGGGGCGCCAACCCTCACGTTGACCAGCCAGAACGCCGATGCCGGGGGCGCCGCACGCGCCACACCGAACGGGGCCCCGTCCGGTCCGACCGCGCGCGACGGGGCCCCGCCTCCCTTCGGTCGGCACCCCATCGGCGCGTCGGACCGGCCGCCCGTTCGGCGCGTCGGAGCGTCGCACGGTGTTACGGCAACATCGAGGCTGCTGGAACGACGGACGGTGCACGTCTAGAACACGGGGGCTCTGCCCCTCGACCCCGGCCACCGCTCCGGAGGAGGGGGAGGAACCGCCGCAGGTCACCAGGAGCCGGGGGCGCGGGACCGCTGATCTCCTCCGCCGGTCGGACACCCGAGGGGTTACCCCAGAACCCCCCGACCGTGCAAGAGCGCACAGCACCCAGCAGGCACGCCCGGACCGCCGACGCTCTTGCACGGCCAGGAGAACCCGGGGTAAGGCGCAGCCTGCCCGCCCGACGGAGGAGATCAGCTCAGACAGTGGTCTAGGAAAGGTCAACCTCGTGTTCCAGGCCGCGAGTGCCCCTCGGGACCCGA
>NZ_CASGGV010000108.1:0-3182 GCF_949319125.1 Frankia sp. Hr75.2
GTGTGGCCGTGACCGCGCGGCTGTACGGGGATGCTTCCTTGCTGTTCACCGGCCCCGTGACGTCGGCGTCAGTTCCGACGCCACGGGGCCGGCACCGATGCCATCACTGGTGAGCACGGTTCCGTGATGCGGCCGTTGGGCCGCGGTGCTGGCGGACCTCCTCGTTAAGAGCGTGCTCTTGGGTGCGGGCGCGGCCGTCCGGCCGGGACCGGCCGAAGGCCACACGCCCGGCCGGAGCGGCAAGCGCCCGGCGCGCCGAAGGTGCGCCCTTGAGTAAGTAGAGAAAAGTTCGGCCACGCGGCCTATAACGACAACGCCTGAGGGCGCGAACCAGCCTTAGTCCACCGTCCCGCAGTGCGCGATAGTGACCATTGCCTTGGAACTGCCCGACCGGCTGCCTAGCGCCTCGATTCGCTCGACGATGTCATAGCCGTCCACGACCTCGCCGAACACGACGTGCTTTCCGTCCAGCCAATCGGTCTTGACGGTGGTGATGAAAAACTGCGAGCCGTTGGTGTTCTTCCCGGCGTTGGCCATGCTGAGCAGACCCTTTTTGGTGTGCCTAATGTTGAAATTCTCGTCCGCGAACTTTTCACCGTAGATGCTCTTGCCGCCGGTGCCGTTGCCGTTGGTGAAGTCGCCGCCCTGGAGCATGAATTTGGGGATGATCCGGTGGAATTTCGACCCGGCGTAGCCGAAGCCGTTCTGCCCGGTGGCCAGCTCCCGGAAGTTGCGCGCGGTTATGGGCACCACGTCGTCGTACAGATGGAACACGATCCGCCCGCTGGGCTGGTCATCGATGTTGATGTCGAAGTACACGTTGCTCGCCATGGCCGTAGGATCCCATCCTCCCGTCCGCACACGGTCACTTTCGGCCAGCCAGCCCAGATCTTTCGCGCCTTGAGCAGGTGTGATCGTGGGCTGTCGTTCCGCCCTTGGTGATGTTGAGTCATGTCGCTTGGTCTGGGTGTGGCCGTGGCGGAGTGCCCCGGCTGTCGCGCGGGGTAGGCGCCCGGTCCACGTCCGGGGGTCTCTTCTGGTTGGTGGGGTGGGAGGTCTGTGGCCGCGGGTTATCCGGGGGCGGGCAGTGCGCGCAGTGTGGTGATCGCCTGGAGGGCGAGTGGGGCTCAGGGGTGGTGCGCGGCGAGGTGCAGGGTGGTCTGGCGGGCGTGGTGGGCGAGCCGGCCTGCGAGCCAGAACAGGCGGTGGCGTAGCCGTTTCGGTTCCCAGCGCCGCGCGGGCTGGCCGGCGAGGGCGAGCATCTGGGTCCAGGCGATCAGATCGAGAGCGAGCGCGACGAGGGCGCACCAGACCTGGTTCTGGGTGAAGTCGTGCAGTCGGCAGGTTGGTCAGACCGGTGTCCTTGGCGGCTCGGATACGGTCCTCGCAGCGGGCCCTTCTGCGGTGGCGCAGTTCAAGGTCGGCGAGCTGCCCGCGGGCGGTGTTGGTCGCGAACGCGGTGATCCGGTTGCCGTCGATGCCGGTGACGCGTAGATGCGCGCCGGGGTGCGGGCGTTCCAGCGACGAACGCTTCCTCACCCACCACCTCACCGGAAAGCCCCAGTCGAACCCGTTCTGACCCGCGCTGACATCGATCAGGCTGCGGCACGCACAATGAGCGGGTGCGTGCCGCAGCACACATCGAAGTTCCCGATCTACCCGGTACTGTTCGCCTGCCACGAAGCAGCCCGGATCGACAACACCGTCGACGTCGACAACGACGAACAGGACAGACCCGTCGAGGTCTGCGCCGGCCGTGGTCCACGCTACGGCTGACCCCCACGCCGACGCCCACATCCACCGCCGGCCCGCCGCCGTAGCGAAACTTCTCCACCCACAACGGGCGAAGAAAAGAAGAAGGCAAGGAAGTCTACCCACTCCTTGCCACTTCTAAGATATAGCACACCGGGGGGCTTGCGGCAAGACCAGGGTGGTGCTGCAGAATCTCCAGCCGAAGCCAGGACCTGCGGAAATCGGGGATCGCGACGCACGCGCAGGCGCGGATATCCGCGCCGCGAATGGTGAATAAGGATTCATGATTGACGTGATAGTGGTGGGCGGCGGACCGACCGGCCTGATGCTGGCCAGCGAGCTGCGACTGCACGGCGTGGACGCGCTCGTGCTCGAGAAGGACACCGAGCCGACCCCGGTCGTGCGGGCACTCGGCCTGCACGCCCGCAGCATCGAGATCATGGACCAGCGCGGCCTGCTCGACCGGTTCCTCGCACTCGGCACCCAGTACCCGGTCGGTGGATTCTTCGCCGGCATCAGCAAACCCGCCCCTGACCGGCTCGACACCGCACACCCCTACACCCTCGGCATCCCACAGCCCATCACCGACCGGCTGCTCGCCGAGCACGCCACCGAACTCGGCGCCGAGATCCGACGCGGCCACGAACTGGTCGGCCTGCGCCAGGACGACGACGCGGTGACCGCTGAACTGGCCGACGGCACCCGGCTACGCGCCCGCTACCTCGTCGGCTGCGACGGCGGCCGCAGCACCGTGCGCAAACTGCTCGGCGTCACCTTCCCCGGCGAGCCCACCAGACACGAGACGCTGCTCGGCGAGGTGGAGCTGACCGCGCCGGCGGAAACGGTGAACGCCGTGGTGACCGAGGTCCGCAAAACCCACAAACGGTTCGGCGCCGTGCCACTGGAGAACGGGGTGTACCGCCTCATCGCACCCGCCGAAGGGGTCACCGAGGACCGCACCCCGCCCACCCTGGACGAGCTCAAGCAGCAGATGCGCAAGCTCGCCGGCACCGACTTCGGCGCGCACTCACCACGCTGGCTCTCCCGCTTCGGTGACGCCACCCGGCAGGCCGAACGCTACCGGACCGGCCGCGTCCTGCTCGCCGGCGACGCGGCACACATCCACCCGCCGGCCGGCGGGCAGGGACTCAACCTCGGCGTCCAGGACGCGTTCAACCTCGGCTGGAAACTCGCTGCCGAGATCACCGGCTGGGCACCAGCGGGCCTGCTGGACAGCTACCACACCGAACGGCACCCGGTAGCCGCCGACGTCCTGAACAACACCCGCGCGCAGATGGAACTGATGTCCCTCGAACCCGGCCCCCAGGCAGTCCGCCGACTCCTGACCGAACTGATGGACTTCGACGACGTCAACCGGCACCTCACCGAAAAGATCATCGCGATCGGGATCCGCTACGACCTTGGCGAGG
>NZ_CASGGV010000109.1:0-2957 GCF_949319125.1 Frankia sp. Hr75.2
GCCACCGACAGTTTTCCTCCCCGCTGGTCAGGAGCCCGCGGGTGGCCAGGGGGCCGCGGGGCCCGGGGCCCGGGGCTGCGGGCCGGCCCGGGACACCGGCGACGCCCCCGACATCGCCGATCATGACGCCTTTTCCGATCATGGTGTTCCGCGGAACCGCACGGCACCGCAGAACACCCGAACGGCGCGCGGGCGGCGGACCGGCGTGGTCATGACCGGCTGGCGAGGAGGGCCAGGACGTCCTGGGTGGTACCCGTCGCGATCCCCACGACGGTCACCTGGGTGACCTCGTCACCCAGGAGCCGCTGCGCCAGACCCGTCCCGGTGAAGGCGCTACGCGCGTACTCGGTGACGAGGATGTCGCCGGGCCGCGAGCTGGACGCCGGGTGCGGCGGGCTCCGGTCAGCGGTGGGGCGGTGGGCGGCTGACGGAGATCACCGCCGCCGGCGGGATGACCATGGCGAGGATCATCATTCCCAGCGCCGCCGGGACGGAGAACAGCCGCACCACTGTTCCCGCCAGCACGAACAACAGCAGGCACACGGCCATCGCGATGAGGTAGCGGCGCCGCTCCCGCGCGTCCGGGTGGGGAACACCGCCATCGGCCCGGCTGACGGGCCGGCTCACCCCGCCCGCGCGGCCGCCCGCGTCAGCCGGGGTGGACGGGGTGGACGGGGACGCGCCGGGCCGGGCCCTGGCCTCGGCCGACCGGGCGACTCCCAGGTCGTAGGCACGCCGGCGGGCAGGATCGCCCAGGACCCGATACGCCGCATGGACCCGCTGGAACGACCGGGGCGAACCGCCCGCATCCGGATGGGCGTGCTTGGCCGCGCGGCGGTAGGCGGCCCGGATCTCGGCGTCGGTCGCGGTGCGGACGATCCCGAGCACCTCGTACAGCGATCCCTCATCCACCGTCCACCTCGCCAGACGCAGCGGCACCCTGGGGCAGGCTCTTCCCACGGTAGACCTCCGACGTGGAGCGGTGGGATGCCGCCGATCGCTCGCCCACCGCCTCGGGTGGTGCCCGCTCCCCGAACGGCGGTTCGGTCAGGCGAAGCTTGGTCGGCTTCGGCTCGGACCAGTCGCGGTTGGCGTTGGACCAGCAGACGAACGGCTTGTCCTTGGTACCGCCGACAATCTCGAACTTGCCGCCCTTGACGATCTTCAGCAGGACAACGCAGTCGAGCCTGGAGCCGTTTGACCAGGCCGTCCGCACTGTAGTCGGTGAACTTTTTCGTGGCGGCGATCACCGATGCCCGGGCGAAGAAGGCGTTGGCACTCTGCGCCGGTGGCGCGTCAGAGGTGGTGTTGTCATCGGAGGAGTTCGAACACACCGCGAGAATGATGCCAAGGGCGAGGACGAGAACCGATAAACGGCGCAGGCGGCCGGGTAAACGGTTCATCGGCAGGTTTTTTCCTTTGTTCTCCCGCCCGCGGGCACTTCCGACGGCGTTACCTCCGGGGTCTCCGGGCTCCGGGGCGGCGTGGCCGCGGCCGGCGGCGCCGGCAATCATCATCCAGCCGACCTGGGCAGATGCCAGACGCAGGCGCTCCTCGCCTCCACAGCCACACGGCCTCCACAGCCACACGCCGCTCGCCCCGCCCACACCGGACGAATCCCTCTACGACGGATTCGTGCGGATCTTCCGGCACGCGCTGGAGCCATGGGAGCGCAGCCCGCGCATGCTGGTGGCGTACCACCGGGCCCGGCTGACGCCCAACGGAAATCCTGCCGATTCTCGAGCGCCTCACGTTCCGGCTGACAAGCGACAACCGGTCCGCCGCCATCGCCGCTCGGACCGGCCGCACACAGACAGCCGACCGCGCGGACGGCGGGTAGGGTTCTGCCCAGTTATGCGGCATGTGTCGGTGCTCCGACACTGGCAGCTTCGGGGGTGCGCGGATGGTGGTCAGCGGGGGGACGCCGCTGCGGGCGGCCGATCCCCGGTCCATCGGAGCGCACGTCCTGGACAGTGTCCTCGGCAGCGGCGGGATGGGCCGGGTGTACCTGGCCCACTCGCCGGACGGCCGACCCGTCGCCATAAAGATCATCCACGATCATCTGGCCCGCGACGAGCGGTACCTGGCCCGGTTCCAGCGGGAGGCCAGGATCGCGTGCAGCGTGGCGCCGTTCTGCACCGCGGAGGTCCTCGACTTCGGCGTGTTCGACGGGCGGCCCTACATCGTCACCGAGTTCCTGGACGGGCCGACGCTCGCGAGCGCGGTCGACGAGCACGGGCCGTTGTCCACCACCGACCTGCACCAGCTCGCCGTCGCGATCGCCGCCGCGCTCACCTCGATCCACAGCGCCGGCCTCGTCCACCGTGACATCAAGCCCGACAACGTGCTGCTGTCGAAGACCGGGCCGCGGGTCATCGACTTCGGCGTGGCGCTGTCGCTGGAGTCCGGCTCGCTGCTGACCGGAGCCTCGGACACCGTCGACACACCCGCCTTCATGGCACCCGAGCAGGCCATGCGGGAGACGACAACCGCGGCCGCCGACGTGTTCGCGTGGGGCGGCGTCGCCGCCTTCGCCGGGACGGGGCAGCCGCCGTTCGGGATCGCCGCCATACCGGTCGTCATGCACCGGGTCGTGTACGACGAACCGCGCCTCGATGGCCTCGATGTCCGGTTGCTCCCGCTCGTCCGCGCAGCGATGAGCAAGGACCCCGCCGACCGTCCGAGCGCCGCCGACCTGCTCGGCGAGCTGACCGGATCGACCCGCCCGGTGGCCGGCGTGCTGGCGGCCCAGTCGCTCGTGCCCGCGGCCGCCCGGGCGCGCGTACCGCTGGACAAGCCGGTCGTGCGGTCGGGCAAGCCGGTCCAGCCGCGGGCCGCGGCGCCGGTCCTGACGATTCCCGGCATCGGACCGCCTCCCGGGCCACCACCCGCGTCGGCCCTCGCGTCCTTACGGTCTCCGACCGTAGAACCGGCGGCACCGGCTACGGCGGCACCGG
>NZ_CASGGV010000110.1:0-109660 GCF_949319125.1 Frankia sp. Hr75.2
GACCGGCCCCGCAAGACCCTCGGCTGGAAGACCCCCACCGAAGCGATGAACAACCAGCTACTCTCACTTCAACAACCCGGTGTTGCGAGGACCGGTTGAATTCGGTTCGACTCCTGCCATCGGACCGGTTGACCCCACTGCCGGGCCAACTAAACGGGCCTGGAGCCAATTCGATTGCCGGACAGGCAGGATCCCCGCGGCGGGGTGTGCGGGGTCTTGGAATACCTTCTGGTCGCGCTGGACGAGCGGCCGGCCGGTTCATCGAACGCGATCTCCGTCCGCTTCGACCTGATGGAGCCGTGCGAAGACCGACATGAGACGGAGCAGTCGGTCCGTCAGCTCCTCGGGATCGAGGGGGTCCTCGCCGTCGATCAACCAGTCGTTGATGACCGCGCCCGTCCCACCCGTGAAAAACGCCGCCAGGTCCGCAACCATGTCCTCGCCCAGCTCGCCGAACAGCGTCCGCACGGCCGGTCTTTGGAATGGGTTGAACAAGCTGTTCAGCGCACTGGTCATGGCGAACGCGCACGATCCGGTCAACATCGCACGGTAGAACGACCGGTGCCGCGCGAAATGTCGTGCCGCCGCCACCGCCCGCGTCCGGCCGGCCTCGGTGTGGTCCTCGAGCTGCGGAAAAAGTTCCTGTCTGACCAAATCGACCGCAGCTTCTACAAGAAGCGACTCGCGATCACCGAACTGCAGGTAGACCAGCTGCCGGCTGACGTTCGCGGCCTCGGCAAGCTCGGTGGCCGAGACGGCCGTCGTGCCGCGCTCGGTCACCAGGCGCACCGCTGCCGCGAACAGGGCTGAACGTGAGCGCAGCACCCTCCGGTCTCGGGGGCGGGGTTCCCGCGAGGGCTCGGACAGCACGTCGCGATGGTATACAGTTGTCAAAAATTGGACAAGTGTTAACCACTGACGCCCGCGGGAGTGTCCGACGATGCGGAGGGCAGCGCCCCTCCTCCCGGCCGTCGACCGGAAGGTGTCAAGTCAACTGAGCCAGTTGGCTGTTGCTTGGCTGGTCGGGCTGCCACTGTGGGGCGGTGGGGAACCGACCGTCGCGGAATCGGGTGCTTGGCGACCGGCTGTGGGATGACGAGGGGCGGGAGTGGCGCCATGCCACCGGTCAGTGGGCCGATGTCGACGAGGTGGAGCGGTGCCTTGCCGATGCGCGGGTTGTCCTGCTCCACGGTTTCGGGCGCCCCTTGCAGTGGCTCACTCGGGACGACGCGGTGCGTCGTTGGGAGCAGATGCGGCACCATTTCGAGACTCCGGGTCAGTACGGCGCGCGGGGCGACGACCAGGACCTCACCTACGCGGCCGTGGTGTGGCGCCGTGGCGATGAGCAGCTTCTGGGCTTCGAGTCGTTCTGCTGAGGGTCAACGCGTGGGAGGGTGCGGCAGCCAGGCTGGCAGCCAAGTCGGCGGACGACGACGGACGAGCGTGGACGTCCACGGAATCCGGACCGTGTGTGACCTGCACAAGTGGACGTCGGCGGACGTCCACGAACAAGCATCCGATGATCTCTTAAGCCGCGGGTTCGGGGTTCAAGTCCCTGGCGGCGCACCCGTAAGCCCTGGTCAGGGCGCCTTTCACAAGATCAATTATCTCGATTCTTTCGAGATCGTCCCGCACTTTGCGAACAGCCGTGAGCGTATTTTTCGTACCCCATCACGGTTGTCCCTTGCGCGGGGTCAGTGCTGGGCCGGCGGGCCAGATCCGAGGAAGGCTGCGAGGGAAGCGCCGCCGGAAGAGCTGCTCGAGTCAGTCGCCCAGCCAGGATTCTACGGTGACAGCAAGCCCGGGGATCTCGACGGTGACCGCGGTCCACAACAGGTCCGTGTCCACCGAGAAGTAGCCGTGTACGAGATGGTTGCGCATGCCGGCGATCGCAGCCCAGGGCACCTCGGGGTGGTGTGTGCGGAAGGAGTCCGACAGCCGCGCTGCGGCTTCCCCGATTATTCCTACCCATCTGATCAGAGCAGCGGACAGAACAACGTCCTTGTCGAGTTCCTCGCGTGAGGCGGGGAGGTGCGCGCTGATCAGTTCCGCATGTTCGACGATATCGCGGAGGCGCTCATCGTCGGACCTCACAGTGCGACGGCCTCGGCCAGGACCCGCGGACGGAGCCGGGGTCGTAGCCCAGCGACTGTCGTGACGTCGACGTGGACATTGAGCGTCGCCTCGGTGTCGCTGATGAAGCCACCCAGATCGAACAGACCTCGTCCTGGAGCGAGATCGACAAGGAGGTCGACGTCGCTCGCGTCGTCTGCTTCGGCGCGGGCGACGGAGCCGAAGACACGGATGTTGCTCACACCGTAGCGTCGCGCGATCGCGTAGACGTCCGCGCGACGACGACGCAGTTCGCTCATCGTCACCCTCCGGTGACGATCTACGTCTGGCGTCACGGCAACCTCCTCGAGGCGGGCGACAGCTGACTGGAACGGGCTGCGAGGTCGCCTTTGCCGCTGGACAGGGTGCCGACGAACTCCGGCAACGGCCACTCGTCGCTTCCGTCCACGGTTGGGGTGCGCTCTCGGAGGAGAGCCAGGACCGGTGCCACCTGGGACTCGGGCAGCCGGTCGATCAGCCGGTGCAACTCGTCTCGCAAGGCGCCCACAGAGCACAGGATACGGCCGTGGGCGGCAGTCGACCCACTAGATCCACTGGTGGAACTCTTTGTGGACTTGGCGGATGGACGCGGACGCCGCAGGAGATCTCGAACGACCCCGCAGCCAAGGAGCCTGGCATCAGGTCTCGGCTCACGTCGGCCGGGCACCGGTGTACCCACCGCTGTACCCGAGCAGACGGACGTCAGTGGACACCGGCGGGCACGGACCGGCGCTGAAGCCCAGGTTGTACCGACCAGGTAGACGTCGGTGGACGTCCGTGGACGAAGCGCCCGCTTCTCTTAATCCGCGGGTTCGGGGTTCAAGTCGCGGCGCACCCGTAGCTACCAGCGGTTTCATCTATTTGGATGGAGCCGCTGTTTTCATTGTGGCAGCCACGGGTGCGCAACGCATCAATCCCCTTCTACTTCCTCGTTCCGGTCATTGTTGCTGTCGGTGGCCGGCGCCGCGGTGCCCCACAGAGGGCCACGCCCATTCGGTCGGCCGCGTCGCAGGTAGGGGCCGCGCGACCGCCTGCGCGTGGCGCTGGTGCGCCATGCCCGCCAGCGAGTTGGTCGGCTACTTCACACCCGGCTCGGTCCGCTGGGCCAGATCCTGGGCGACGTGGACGAGCCGAGCCGACCCGCACGCAGGTCGTCGACACCGTACGCACCGCGTTCGGCGGGTACGTGCACGGCGCCGAGGTCCGCTTCACCGCGGCCTGCTGGCTGTTCAGCGCCCGAGCGTCGGTCGGGTCGGAGACGCCGACCACGCCAGTCGAGCTCGGCTGGCAGCGGGACGACGGCCTCGCGGAATACGGTCTCGCCGGAAATGAGGTGCGCTCTCGGCCCGGGAACTGGCAGTCTCGCGGTCATGGATGTGCCGGCCGGATTCGAGATCGACGACGACCCCGAGCGGATCGACCGCGACGCGGTGTGGGCCGCCCTGTCGACCGAGGTCTACTGGGACCTGTGGCGCGAGCGCTCGCATGTCGAGGCGCAGCTGGACAGTGCCTGGCGGGTCGTCGGTGCTTACGAGGTGGCCACCGGTCGGCAGGTCGGCTTCGCCAGGGCGATCTCCGACGGCGTCTCGTTCGCCTACCTCGCCGACGTGGTGGTGACCGGTAGCGCCCGTGGCCACGGGCTAGGGAAGGCCCTGGTCACGACCATGATCGAGGACGGTCCCGGGGTCGAGTTCGAATGGCTGCTGCACACCAAGGACGCCCACACGCTGTACGAGCGGTTCGGCTTCCGGATTCCCGAGCGCACCGTCATGGAGCGGGGGAGCCCCCGCGAGCCGGACTTCGAGGCGGCGCCGCCTCCCGATTCCGTGCGGCGATAAGTGGGGCCGTTCAAGACCCGTTCAACCAGATCGGGCCGCTCCGTCGTGGTACACGCACCGTGACGATCAGACCTGCGCTGACCGCGCTGCGGTTGCGGCACCTGGCGCCCCGCGGTGTGGAGTGCCGTCGGGCCCACCGAACTGTGCCCCGTGATCAGGCAGACTTGAGGGATGGCCGACGATGATCCGCACTGCTGGCTCGAGGACGTCGCCGGGGAGGCCGCCCTCGCCTGGGTGAGGGAACACAACGCCGAGACGTTCGCAGAGCTCACCCAGTCCGCCGAGTTCGCCGGGCTGCGCGCGGAGATCCGCGAGGTGCTCGACTCGGATGACCAGATTCCCTACCCGGTCACCAGGGGCGAGTACCTCTACAACTTCTGGCGCGACGCGGGTCATCCGCGTGGCCTGTGGCGACGCACCTCGCTGGCGTCGTATCGCGATGCCGCCCCGGACTGGGAGGTCGTGCTCGACGTCGACGCGCTCGCCGCCCGCGAGGGCGAGAACTGGGTGTGGCACGGCGCACGGGTGCTGCGACCCGAATACCGGCTGGCTCTGGTCGAGCTGTCCCGTGGCGGCGCGGACGCCTCCGTCATCCGTGAGTTCGACCTGGTCACCAAGTCCTTCGTGGAGGATGGCTTCTTCCTGCCCGAAGCCAAAAGCTCGGTCGGTTGGATCGATGAGGACCGGATCTATGTCGGTACCGATTTCGGCGAAGGATCGTTGACCACTTCCGGCTACCCCCGCGTGATCCGGGAATGGCGGCGCGGCACTCCGCTCGACGATGCCGTCACAGTCTTCGAGGGCGAGGTGGATGACGTCTCGGTCGACGCCTACCACGACCCGACCGAGGGTTTCGTGCGCGACTTCGTCGACCGAAGCATCGACTTCTACCGCACCGAGACGTTCCTGCGTATCCCGACGGGGCTGGTCCGCATCGACGTCCCGGACGACGCGCACACCTCGGTTCACCGGGAGTGGCTGCTCATCACCACCCGGTCGGAGTGGGTTGTCGACGAGAAGGTCTATCCGGCGGGCGCCCTGCTCGCCGCCAACTTCGAAGCATTTCTCGCCGGACGACGAGAGCTCGAGCTCCTCTTCGAGCCGGACAAGAACACCTCGCTCGCGTACCACGCGTGGACTCGCAATCATCTCATCGTCGCCACTTTGCGGGACGTGAGAAGCCAGTTCACCGTGCTCACGCCGACAGCCTCGGGCTGGACGAGGGCGCCGCTGGCCGACCTTCCGGACACCGGCTCCGCCTACATCAGCGACACCAACCCCGACGTCGACGACGAGTACTACCTCGGTGCCAGCGGCTACACCCAGCCAGCGACCTTGTACCGCGGCGAGATCGGCGTGGAACCCGAGATCCTCAAGCAGGCCCCGGCGTTCTTCCCGACCGATGGCCGCACCGTCAGCCAGTATTTCGCCGTGTCCGACGACGGTACCCGCGTCCCCTATTTCGTCGTCGGTACCGGAAAACCCGGGCCGACGCTGCTCTACGGGTACGGCGGCTTCGAGGTCTCGCTCACCCCCAGCTACAGCGGTACTGTCGGCCGGGCCTGGCTGGCGCGCGGCGGCACCTATGTCGTCGCCAACATCCGCGGTGGCGGCGAATACGGCCCGGACTGGCATCAGTCAGCCATCCGCGAGAACCGGCTGCGTGCCTACGAGGATTTCGCCGCCGTGGCCGGCGACCTCGTCGGCCGGGGGATCACGACGCCGGCCCAGCTCGGCATCGAGGGCGGTTCCAACGGCGGGCTGCTCATGGGCGTCATGCTCACCCGCTACCCGGAGCTGTTCGGAGCCGTCGTCTGCTCGGTGCCGCTGCTTGACATGCGCCGCTACCACCAGCTGCTGGCCGGAGCCTCGTGGATGGCCGAGTACGGCGACCCCGACGATCCAGCCGACTGGGCGTTCATCAAGGAATACTCGCCGTACCAGAATGTCCGGCCCGGCCGTCGCTACCCGCCGACGTTCATCACCACGTCAACCCGCGACGACCGCGTCCACCCCGGGCACGCCCGCAAGATGGTCGCGCGGCTGCGCGAACTCGGCTACGACGTCCGCTACTACGAGAACATCGAAGGCGGTCACAGCGGCGCCGCCGACAACGAGCAGCTTGCCCACAAATCAGCCCTGATCTACGAGTTCCTCTGGCGCACCCTCGGCACCGGCCCCGCGGCCGGCGAATAGCGCCGGCGGCCCTGCGGAGAGGGGCGCCGGCGCTCACCCACGGACCGGTGTCGACGGGGGCCTTCCGCCGCTTCTCCGCACCCGGCAAGATCCTCACGGTGCTCGGGGACAGCGGTTGGTCGGCCTCGGGCCTGTTCAGCGGCGAGGTCGATGCCGTCCTCGCCGACCCGACCGGATGGGTCGAGCACAGCGGCGTCACCTGGACGTCCGTGGGGTCAAGGACCTGACAGCCAGCGCCAGACCCGAGTATCTGTTTGCCAAATCAGCAAACAAATTTGGTGGCTGGCCACGTCCTGGGCAAGAGTGGCCCAATGATCGACGACCTCGCGACAGGCTCACCCGCGTCCGACACCCGCTCTGCTCTCGACGGATACGTCGGAGACCCGGCAGTGCAGGCGGAGTGGGACAAGCGGTACTCCGAACGAGAGCAGCTGTGGAGCGGCCAGCCCAATGGCGCGCTCGTGGCCGAGGTCGCCGCGCTCACGCCCGGGCGGGTGCTCGACGTCGGCTGCGGCGAGGGCGCGGACGCAGTCTGGCTCGCGCGCGGCGGCTGGGACGTGACCGCGCTCGAGGTCTCCGGCCTGGCACTGGAGCGGGCGGGCGGGCACGCGCGGGACGCCGGCGTCGCCGTCCGATGGGTCCACGCCGAACTGACCGAGGCCGCTCTCCCGCCGGCGTCCTTCGACCTGGTCTCCGCGCAGTACCCGGCCCTGCTACGCACCCCTGACGCCGTGGCCGAACGAGCACTGCTCGCCGCCGTCGCCCCCGGCGGCCTGCTCCTGCTCGTGCACCACGCGGGAATGGACACCCATCCGGTGCACGACAGCGGATTCGACCCGGCCGACTACGTCTGGCCCGCGATGGTCGCCGCACTGCTCGACGACGACTGGGAGGTGGAGCTCAACGAGCAGCGGCCACGCGTCGCACCCGACAGCGGAGCCGGCGCACACCACGTCGACGACCTGGTACTACGCGCACGCCGGCTACGCTGAGCCCCCCACGTTCATCGGCCGTTCCCGTTTATCAGCCGCGAGCTCCAGCACTATCTCCCCGTCTCCGGAAGCGATCAAATCCACCGGGAGAAATTCGACCGAACGTTTCAAATATTCAGCCGGAAACGCCCGGAGTTAATTTTTATGCCGTTGGTACCGCAGCGACAGTGATCTTTGTGCGGCTACTGCCACTCTGGCCGCTGCTTGGGCGGGTGCTGGACCCAGCAGGAACGAACGGACGAGGCCAATTCCGCTCTGATCGGTTTTCTCCGCGACCTACGGCGATCCGGACCCTTTTCGTGTCTTCGCCGTGAGGAGTATGTTCCGCCGTTTCGGACCCCGGAGATGCGAGGACACTCGCGCGCCGCGATGCTGAGGTGCACGGCCCGGTCGGCGGTCAGCCGGATGGGCGAGAATACCGTGGTCGGAGGGGAGTTATGCCCGGGAGCCCACGCGCGCCCGGTGACCGGCGCACATCTCGACCATCCGGCGGATCCATCGGCTCCGTCGCGGACCGGCTGCGGCGACGGTTCGGACATCTGGCGGAAAAGGCCCGGCTGATCCGGGCACGGCTCCGGAACGCCGCGGTGGAGGATCTGACATCCAGATTGCGGCAGGGCGATCTGATCAACAGTTCGATGAGTCTCGCCGCGCTCATTCTGATGATGTTCTTCCCCTTTATTATCGCGTTGGCGGCGTTGTCGCCGCTGCGCCCCGGAGGCGCGGCAGAAATAATCATCAGGCGGATGGGCCTGAACCAGGATGCCGCGGAGGCCGTCGAACGGCTGTTCACGCCGCAGGACGGAACGGTCCACAGCGGCTGGACGGTGGTGGGCGCGCTCTGGCTGATTCTCGGCGGCCTCACCCTGGCCGCGACCGTGCAGTCCGTGTATGTCCAGGTTTTCAGGGTCCAGCCGCTCGGGCTTCGGGGCATCCCGGCCCAGGTCGTCTGGCTCTGCGAGCTCATCGTCTTTCTCGCCGGCGCCACCGGTGCCGGGGCGCTGCTCACCAGCACCACTACCGGCCAGATCTGCTACGGCCTGCTCAGTACCACGGGTATGTTGTTCCTTCTCTGGATCGGCATCAGGGTCCTCACCCTCGGACGGCTCGGGTGGCGCGAGGCATGGCCGGCCGCCGCGTTCACGACGGTCGGGCTGACCGGTCTTGGCGTGGTGAGCAGGTTTACTTTCTCCGCGTCCATCGTCACGAACGAGCGGAGCTACGGGAGCATCGGCGTCGTTTTCACGATCCTTTCCTGGCTGATCGGTTTTGGCGTTGTTCTCACCGGAGGGGCGATCGTCGGAATGTGGTACAACGAGACGCGCAAAGCAGCCGCTCGCGCCAAGGTGGGAATGCGGGCCAAAAAGGGAACCGGCGATGCGGCCGGATGCGGAGATCCTGACACCACCAGGCGTCGGCCCGAGCGCGAACGATGACACCCCGGGCAGCGGGGATTCAGGGCCCCGGGGCCGGGCCGGAGGCCGCTTCGGCCGGCCTGGTCGTTCTTCCCACGCTGGCGGCGGCGCAGTTCCTCATGACCCTGGACAGCTCGGTCATGAACGTGTCGATCGCCACCGTGGCCGCGGACATCGGTACCACGGTGACCGGAATTCAGACCGCCATCACCTTCTACACCCTGGTGATGGCCGCGTTCATGATTACCGGCGGCAGGCTGGGGCAGCTCTTCGGGCATCGGCGTGTGTTCACCATCGGCTGCGTCGTCTACGGCTGTGGGTCGCTGACGACGTCCGTCGCCGGGAATCTCGCCGTGCTCATGTTCGGCTGGTCGTTCCTCGAAGGAGTCGGCGCCGCGCTGATCATGCCCGCGGTCGTCGCTCTGGTCGCGTCGAACTTCGCCTCGGCGCAGCGACCGCGTGCCTACGGGCTGGTCGCCGCCGCCGGCGCGATCGCGGTCGCGGCGGGTCCGCTCGTCGGCGGCCTGTTCACCACCTACCTGTCCTGGCGCTGGGTCTTCGCGGGCGAGGTCCTCGTGGTAGGCGTCATCCTGTGGCTGACCCGGGGGATGGCGGACACGCCTCCGACCGCGCAGGGACGTCTCGACATCGTGGGCACCGTGCTGTCCGCGGCCGGCCTGGCGCTGATCGTGTACGGCGTCCTCCGCGCGGGGAGCTGGGGCCTGGTCCGGCCGGCGCCCGGCGCGCCCGTCTGGTTGGGGCTCTCACCCGTGATCTGGCTGGCCCTCGCGGGCGGAACCATCCTGTTGCTCTTCGTCCGGTGGCAGGATCACCGGCTGGCCCGCGGCGCCGCCGCGCTGCTCGATCCGGTGCTGCTGCGGAACCGGACGTTCCGGGCCGGGCTCACGTCGTTCTTCTTCCAGTATCTGCTCCAGGCGGGGCTCTTCTTCGTGGTACCGCTGTATCTGTCGGTGGCGCTCGGGCTCTCGGCGGTCGCGACCGGCGTGCGTCTGCTGCCGTTGTCCATCGCCCTTCTGGTGGCTGCCGTCGGCATTCCCAAAGCCCTCCCGCACGTCTCACCGCGACGCATCGTCCGTGGTGGTTTCCTCTCCCTGTTCGCCGGGACAACGATCCTGATCGCCGCGCTTGACGCCGGCGCCGGACCGGAGATCGTGACCTGGCCGATGCTGCTCGCCGGCCTCGGGGTGGGCGCGCTCGCGTCCCAGCTCGGCAGCGTCACCGTGTCCGCGGTCGCCGACGAGCACACCGGCGAGGTCGGTGGGGTGCAGAACACGGTGACAAACCTGGGCGCGTCGATCGGTACCGCGGCAGCTGGGGCGGTTCTCATCTCCGCGCTGACCTCGTCGTTCCTCACCGGCGTACGGCACGACCCCGCCGTACCGGCGGAGCTGAGCACGCAGGCCGAGGTGCGCCTGGCCGAGGGCGTCCCCTTCCTGTCCGACCGGGACCTGAAGATCCGGCTTGACGAGGCCGGCGTCCCGCCGGACACCGCCAAGGCGATCACTGCCACCAACGCGGACGCCCGCCTCGACGGTCTGCGTGCGGCTCTGTCGCTGCTCGCCGCCATCGCCCTGGCCGCGATGTTCCTCACCCGCCAGATCCCGGACCGGCAATCCGCTCCGGCGCCGGCTTCCGGCCGGGTCACCTGACCGCTCAGAGCCGACGGCCAGATGTACATCACGGTCACCGAAAGCAGGATTCGGCTGTGGGACACCACCGGCCCTCGTCTGCTGGTTACGGGCCGCCGTGCGGCTGACCGGCGGGCCCGCCGACGCCGGCGCGGCACGACTCCCAGCGGCCCGGCGCAATGATTGGATGCGCGGCATGGTGGCGGCCCACCCGCGACGAGGCGGACGTGGGTGAGGATTGCCGGTAAATCCCACGAACACCCGGCCCCGTTCCCGGCACACGGGATTCTCGTCAAGGAGAGCGATGAGCCGCAGCGGCAACCAGCTCAATGTCGACCATGACGACCTGGAGGACATTCGAATCGCGGTCGTTCTCAATGGCGGGATAAGCCTCGCGGTGTGGATGAGCGGGGTGGTCAACGAGATCAACAGCCTTACCCGGCGCCGTCCGAGTGATCCGGCCCCGGGTAAGGCGGATCTGCGCTTTTCGGAAGCGGCGACGGTCTACGGCGGACTTCTTGATCTCGTCCACGGGAGGGCGCGGGCAGATGTGATCGCGGGGACGTCGGCCGGTGGCATCAACGGGGCGTTGCTGGCGTATGCCCAGGCCTACGGGGCCGATCTGCGCCCGCTCGGCGAGTTGTGGGCCGAGCTGGGCTCGTTCGACGCGCTGCTGCGCGACCCGCGTGAGCCGCACCCGGCGTCCCTGCTGCGCGGCGATGACTATTTCCTGCCCCAGCTGGTCAGTGCCTTCGAACGCATCGTGCCCGCGGGCGAACGATCCCAGCGGTATGTGCCGGCGAGCGAGCGGCCGATCGACCTGATCATCAACACGACGCTGATGCGCGGCCAGCCGAAACAGCGCGTCGACGACTTCGGGACGGAGATCATCGAATCGGCCCATACCGGAGCGCTGCGATTCACCCGCGCCGCGGACGCGTCACCCGTACTTGACCCCTTCTGGGACGCGAGGATTACCCACCGGCTGGCGCTGGCGAGCCGGAGCACCGCGTCGTTTCCGGTCGCCTTCGAACCGAGTTTCATTCCGGTGGGGGAAGCGGGGAGGGATTCCTACCATCCGGACATGGGCGCCGGCGCGGGCCTGCCGGCGGTGGCGCAGTTCGACCGGAGCCGGTACGTCATGGACGGCGGAGTGCTGCTGAACCAGCCGGTGAAACCGGCGCTCGCCGCGATCTACGCCCAGCCGGCGGAGCAACAGGTACGGCGGCTCCTGGTGCATGTGAACCCCGACCCGAGCAGTCCCGCCCCGGCCGAGGTCGCCGGTCTCGGCGACGTCTACAGCCTCGGCAGCGATACCGACGACCGGCCGCCGACGCCGGCCGCGGTGCTGCGGACGCTGGCCACGTTGCCCTACGCGCAGTCGGTCGACGCCGAGCTCACCGAGATCCAGGCGACGAACGGCCGGGTCCGCCGTTACCGCCCTGACCGCGCGAGGATCGTCCACCACCTCAACGAGAAGCTCGCCGAGAAGCTGATGGACGGCTACCGGAGCACGCGCTCGTACCAGGAGGCCGATCGCATCGGTGCGCTGCTGGCGGCGGCCGCCCCGCGGCCCCGGATCTGGTGGAGCCGTCCCGAGCTCGCAGCGGTGCTACGGGACGTCGGCACGCGCGCCGGCGGCGTCTCCTACATACCGCCGGACGACCATCTGCCAGCCGCTGACGCCGACCCCGCGCTCTGGGCCTGGGGGGTCGAGCCGGTTGAGCGCATCGGCGCCCTCGCGGTCGACGTCTTCAAGCGCGCCATGTGGCTCGCCGATCCGACCGACCCCGCCGAGGTGACTACCCGCCGGCGGCTGCGCGGGCACCGCCGGCGCCTCCACGAAGCGCTGGCCGAGCTTCGTGAATGCCGCCGCGACGACGAGGTGTTCTGGCGGAGCTGGGCCACCCGGCCGCCGGCTCCCCCGGCGCGGGGCTCGGACGCGACGGAGCGTCAGGAGTGCCTTCGCTCCTGGGTTCAGGCCGCGCTGTCACGCTGGCCGCTGCCGCCGGGGGCCAAGGAGGCCCCGGCCGCCTCCCTGCCTGACCGGCTGGGCGCCGTCGCGGAGCGGATCGCGCGCGTCCTGGCCGAGGCGGGCGGCGACCTGCGGCATGTCGCCGCGCGCGCCCGGCCGGGCGGTCCGCCGGCCGGCCCGCCCGGCGTTCGGCACGCGGCCGGTCCTCCCGACGCGGCTGGCGACTCCGATGCGGCGGACGAGGCCGAGTTGCTGCACAACCTGGTCGAGGCGTTGTTTCCCGACGGCGCGCAGCCGTCCCCGGCGTCGTTGCTGCGCAGGCTGCTGGCGGTAGAGGTGTGCCAGATCGCGATCTCCGGCGCGCCGCCCGAGGTGGAGCAGGAGGTGCTGCTCCAGCAGATCAGCGGGTTCACCCCCAACTCGTTCGGCGGGCCCACCATCCCGGCCAAGATCGCCGGAACGGAACTGTTCTGGTTCGGCGGGTTCGCCAGCAGATCCTGGCGGGTCAACGACTGGATCTGGGGCCGGCTGGACGGCGCCACGCGCATGGTCCAGGCCGTCCTCGACCCGGGCCGGCTGCGCCAGCTCGGCCTGTCGGCCAAGGACACTCACGACCAGCTGCGCCGGCTCGCCGTCGGGGGCAGCTATCAGACCCGGTTGGGCGAGCACTTCGACGCGCAGAGCGAGGCGATCCTCGCGGAGCTGTCCTTCCTCGACGATCCGGAGGCAGGAGCAGAGCCCCTCGTGGCCACTGCGCTCGCGGTCGCCCGGCGGCTGCACGCCGACATCCTCACCGAGGAGCTGCCCCGCCTCGCCGTCGCGATCGAGGAGGATCGGAAGGAAGGCGGCCTTCCCACCGCGGGGGCACGTTTCCTGCGGGTGTGGACGGCCACGCCCGACCCCAGCCTGGACGAGCTCTTCGCCATGTTCGCCGACGCCGAGATCGCCACGGAGTCATTCGCCGAGGCGGTCTCGGCGGGGCTCCTCTGGAGATCGGCTGCCGTCGCCACACGGTTTGCCGCGGGCCTGTTCGCCCCGGTCCCGCCGGCCTACACCCCGATGCTGCAGACACTGGAACTGGCCTTCGACGTCGTCCGGAAGGAGGCCGGTGGCGTGCTGATGCTGCCCGCCGCGGTGATGAGATGGGCCGGCCGGCAGACCACCGCGAGGATCCGGGAAAGTATCGGCGGATGACCCGGGAATGAGGGGACCGCCCATGTGGGCGTACCCGACATGGCCAGCGCATCAGGGACGAGACGGCGACGGGACGCCGCCGCCACCGCCAGCCGCGTCCGTGGCACGCTGAACCGATGAGATCTCCGCTTCGCCAATGGGTGCGGCGGCGGGCGAAGGCGCCTCGCCCCGTGTTGCCGGTTCCGCCGACGGTTCCCTGGCGCGGCCCCGTGGTCTTCCACTGCCCGGGGTGTCGGCACGCGGCGTCAGACGCTCCCGGATGCCCGTCGTGCGGACCTGGTGTCACGGTGCAGGACGGCCACCACCGTGGCCGGCGTCCGCGGACACGCTGACGCCCCGGGGCCGTGAGATGCACGGCGGTCCCGGGGCGCCACCGCGGGGGCTACTTCTCGATCCACAGCTCCTCGGGCAGCAGGGAGCCGGCGCCGTACTGCCTGAGGCCGTTGACGTTCTTGGCCGCGATCGCGCCGGGGGCCGATCGCATGAGGAAGATGACCGGCGTCATCGCTGTCAGTCGCGCCTGGACCTTGTCGTAGGCCGCCTTACGATCGGCCACCGAGGTCGCGGTCCGGCCGGCCAGCAGGGCCGCATCCAGTTCCGGGTCCGCGAGACCGGACATGTTGGCCGGTGAGTTCCCGGTGAAGTTCGCCAGCAGCCGCGGCTCGGGGTCCTGGAAGGCCGCCGACGAGATGACCATGTCGAAGTCGTGGGTCGAGCGCAGCGCGGCGCCCTTCGCGAAATCGATGATCGCGACCTCGGCCTTGACGTTCTTGAAGCTGCTGAGCTGGGCCTGGACGTTCTCCGCGATCGCCTTGTTCTCACTGGTCGGATAGCTGGAGAAGGTGAACGACACCGGCTTTCCCTCGGCCGCCAGCTCGTCGAAGAGCTGCTGTGCCTTCGCCCGGTCGGTGGACCTCAGCTGCGTCTTCGAGTAGAAGGGTGAGGCATCGGTGAACAGCGTCTCCGCGACACTGCCCTTCCCGTTGTAGGCGGCCAGGTTCAGCGCGTCGATGTCCAGCGCCGCGGACACGGCCTGCCGCGCCCGAATGTCGTCGAACGGGGCTCGGCGCGTGTTGAGCGCCAGGAAGTTGCCACCGCTGAGCGGCAGCAGGTCGGACGGGAGGCCAGCGGCCTCGGCTTTCCCGAGGTTGATCCAGTTTGTTTCGATGGAAACATCAGCGCCGCCGCTGGTCAGAGTGTTGTAACGCTGGTTGGATTCGAGCACCGTGCGCAGCGTGATCCCGTCGAGATAGGGCTTGGGCGCGTCCCAGTAGCGTGGGTTCTTCGTGAGCTTGATCTCGGCCTGACGGGTCCAGCTCTGCAGGGTGAAGGGTCCCGCGCCGATCGGCTTCTCGTCGAAGGACTGCTTGCCCTTCTGCAGGGCTGCCGGCGAGGCCACCCAGTTCAGAACCGTGCCGACAACCGCCTGCGCGAACGCCGCGATGGGCGTGGTCATCGTGACCTTCATCGTGCGGTCGTCGATCACTTCGGTCGAGGCGACCATTGCCGCTTCCGGCAGGCTCGACGACGCGGTGGCCGGGTCCTTGATGCGGTCCCAGTTGAACTTCACAGCCGCGGCGTTGAGGGGCGTACCGTCGGAGAAGACCAGGTCAGGGCGCAGCTTCAGCTCGAAGGTGGCGCCGCCGTCGGTCGTGGTGAAGGACTCGGCCATCGAGTAGCCGACCTTGCTGGTCTCGTCCGTGGTCAGCAACGTGCCGTACAGGGCGTTGCCCAGCACCGCCGTGATCGGTGCCTGGTTGGCCAGCGATGCCGGGTCCAGGCTGGTCGGGTCACTCGTCATGATGATTCGCGCGATGCCACCCGAAACGGGTTTGCTGGAGGCATCGCTGGCCGGGCTGGCCGTGGTGGAATCACCGCCCCCGCAGGCTCCCAGGACAAGGGTAGCGACGCAGACCACGGCCGCGCCGAGTAATCGCTTCTTACGCGCCATCAGTGACCTCTCGTTATGTACGTGGCGGAATCAGAGAATCGATCGGTCAACGCCCTTCAGGGCGCGCCGGGACGACGGATCAGCCGACCGGAGAGGGTCCGGACGGCCGCGGAGAAGGCGGTGCTTCGCGGGCGGACGACCCGCCATCGCGACGCATTCCGTCAAGTTCCGTCGAGCCGGAAAGTCAGGCTCTCCGTGCGCACGGAGAGCCATCGACCGGTCTGTACGGGTTATTTAGCGGGGCTTACTTCCGTGAACCGGGTGGGCCGTGGCTCATGCCGGGCCTCGGCCATGGTGACTTTGGAACACCGCCGAGGGTGAGGTACTCGCCGGTAACCGCATCCGCATATCGGGAACCAACTCGCCCCGTCGCGGCGCCCCCGGCTATACCAGAATCCACCTCGTCCTCCCCAGGGCGCCGGCTAAGTGTCGGTAGGATGCCACCAATATCTGTGTTTCGGCAATACCCGGCGACGACAGAAACGGGTCGGCCTGACCACGGCACCCTCCGGGCCACCTGGGCCGGAGCCCCCGCGGCGACAGGCGGCAGGGGGCGCGAGCCGATCCTGTACGGCCGACCCGGACGCCACCCGACGGCGGTTGCACAGTACACGGACCTCCGAACAGTTGGACATACCAGAACCAACGCGACACAACATGCGACCTCGAGATCGCCACAGTGTTCTCGTAGCTACCCTGGGCGCTCGACGGCTGATCGCGACACCCGCTAGCGTGCGAGGTCCGGGGAGGGGTAGAGCGGCGCCGGCTGTCGTCGGCGCTCCGGCCACGGAGGTAGTTCCGATGTCCCCCGCCCCAGGTTTCGTCTCGCCGGCTCGGCGTGCCCTGCTCGGCGTGGCGGCGGCGGCCGTCGTCGTCCTCGCCACCGGCTGCCAACCGGCGGTCGGCGGTGGTCCGCCGGAGCCCGACCCGGTCAGCACCGCGACCGCGGCGTCTGCGCCCGGTCCGTCGTCCACGCCCACCTCGGTGCCCACGGCCAGCTCAGCGCCCTCGGTCACCCCAGTGCCCTCGATCGGCCCCGCTCCTTCTGCCGGGCCGACGATCGGCGGCACCGCCGGGCCGGGTACCGGTGCCTCGACCGCGCCCACCGGTCCGTCGGCGCCGCCCGGCCAGCCTTCGGTGACAGGCGCGCCGGCAGGGCCGACAACCGTGCCGGTCACACCCGGCCGGATCCAGCCGGGTGTGGTCCGCACCGGTCCGGCGACGCACTACGGCGCGGACGGCGGCGGCAACTGCATGTTCGACCGGCTGACCGACCCGGCCATGCCGGTAGTGGCGATGAACGAGCTCGACTACGAGACGGCCCGCGCCTGCGGCGCGTACATCGAGGTCACCGGACCCGGTGGCACCACGGTCGTGAAGGTCACCGACCGGTGCCCGGAGTGCGGTCCTGGTCATCTCGACCTGAGCCAGCAGGCCTTCGCCCGGATCGCCGGCGGCGTGCCCGGGCTGGTCGACGTCACCTGGCGGCTGGTGAGCCCGGCTGACATCGGATCCGTCCAGTTCCGGGTCAAGGAGGGGTCGTCGGCCTACTGGCTGGCCATTCAGGTCCGTAACCACCGCAATCCGGTCGTCTCGCTCGAGGTTCGGGTGAACGGCGCCTGGACGGCGCTGCCGCGGGAGATGTGGAACTACTTCGTGGCACCGCAGGGTCTCGGCCCGGGGCCGTTCACCGTGCGGATCACCGACGTTTACGGCGAGCAGCTTGTCGAGACCGTGAACCTGGCACCCGCCTCGGTGCAGACGACGGGCACCCAGTTCGCCCGGCGCTGACCAACCGCCGCCGGAACCGTGGCGCGGCGGGCGGGGGGCCGCCGCGCCACGGCAGGCCGGCGGACGGACAGGCGAACAGCTCGGCGGGCAGGCGGGCGTCGGTCGGCTGGTGGCCGGCGCATGGTCCGTCGCTGGCCCGCGGGGGCCGGAAGCGCCGGATGTGGCCCGCCGTTGTGACCATCTGTCAGCACGATTGCTAGTGGTTACAGCTCACCATCGGCCGACATCAATAAGCAGATACGGCTAGTACACCGCCGGGGACCATTACCCAGCGTGCACCGAAAACTGCACTGAGGATTTGACGGGTACGAATCGTAGACACCCGGAAATTTCTGGATATATGCCGACGGCTACTGGCAAAAACGGGCCGGGCAGGGGACGTCCGCCGGATCACCTCCGTGACACCGCGTGATCGGTAGGACAATTTCGAGGGACCAGGGAGGACAATCACCAGGGACCAGATTCGATTGGTTCCGTGGAGTGCTTGCCATCGGGACGATCGATACGAAAGGCTTCCACTGCGCGCCGCACCGCGGCGGAAACTGCATCGCGGGCTGAAAACGGTCCCGGGCGCGCCGGGTTTCACACCTGGGGATGATCACCGAAGTATTCATCGTACGCGCAGCTTCACAACAAAGACCGATCGCGCCTCCGGGCGCGCCGCCACAAGCCTTCGCGTTCTTTCGATGTTCCGCCTGCACTTCGTCATGTAGTTCTGCCTGCAATTCTGTCCGTGGCGCCGGTCCGCGCCGGGATCCGGCCTCGACCGAGCGCCGGGATCTCAGTAAAGGACGCCGACCGCGCACGTCGCGGTTCCCGGGGGGATTCACCGTGCTGAGGAGCTCCCCCGCGCGCGCCGGTGTCGGAGTCCCGCCCTCGTCCCCTGAATGACCAGAGTCCCCTGAATGACCAGAGATAGGTGGCTAGTATGACCACGCCCGCGCAGGCCAGCTCCGACGTCCAGGACGGTGCCGCCGGCCAGCCGCTGTCGAGCCTTGGTACGGCCGCGGCGCGCAACCTCGCGACGACGACGAAGTCCGTCCCCCAGATGCAGGGGATCTCGTCCCGTTGGCTGCTGCGTGTCCTCCCCTGGGTGCAGGCCGCCGGCGGCGTGTACCGGGTCAACCGGCGGCTGAGCTACGTCGTCGGGGACGGCCTCATCACCGTCGTCAACACCGGTTCGGACGTGCGGGTCGTCCCGGCGGAGCTCCGTGAGCTGCCGGTGCTGCGCGGCTTCGAGGGTGACGTGCTCGACGCGCTCGCCGAGCGGTTCACCCAGCGCGAGTTCGCCGCCGGCGACACGCTGGTGACCGCCGGTGACGCCGCCGACGAGCTGTTCGTCATCGCCCACGGCAAGGTGGACAAGGTCGCGCCGGGGCACTACGACGACCCGCGATCGCTCGGGATTCTCGCCGACGGCGCGTACTTCGGCGACGACGTGCTCGTCGAGGACTCCGTCACCTGGGAGTTCTCGGTGCGCGCAGTGACCAGCACGACGGCCCTGGTGCTGCCGCGCCAGCGGTTCGCCGAGCTTCTCGACCAGTCGCCGGAGCTGCGCCAGCACGTGGACGACTACCTTGCCCGCCCGCGCCCGCCGCACAACCGGGCCGGCGAGGCGGAGATCGCGATCTCGTCCGGGCACTCCGGCGAGCCCGCCCTGCCCGGGACGTTCGTCGACTACGAGCTGGCGCCGCGGGAGTACGAGCTCAGCGTCGCCCAGACGGTGCTGCGGGTCCACACCCGGGTCGCCGACCTCTACAACGAGCCGATGAACCAGATCGAGCAGCAGTTGCGGCTCACCGTCGAGGCGCTGCGCGAGCGGCAGGAGAACGAGCTGGTCAACAACCGGGACTTCGGCCTGCTGAACAACGCCGACTTCCGCCAGCGCATCCACACCCGTGACGGGGCCCCCACCCCGGACGACCTGGACGAGCTGCTGAGCCGCCGGCGCAGCACGCACGTCCTGCTCGCCCACCCGCGGGCGATCGCCGCGTTCGGGCGGGAGTGCACCCGCCGCGGGATCTACCCGGCCACCGCGCTGTTCCACGACCAGCACGTGCCGGCCTGGCGCGGGGTTCCGCTGCTGCCCGTGAACAAGATCCCGGTCAGTGCCGCCGGGACGACGTCGATCATCGCCATGCGGACCGGCGAGGAGAACCAGGGCGTGATCGGCCTGCACCACGTCGGGCTGCCCGACGAGCTGGAGCCCGGCCTGTCCGTGCGGTTCATGGGCATCAGCGAGCAGGCCATCATCTCCTACCTGGTGACCACCTACTTCTCCGCGGCCGTCCTCGTGCCGGATGCGCTCGGTGTCCTCGAGAACGTCGAGATCGGGCATTAGAAAGCGGCGTCACTCCCTCGGGACACCGGAAATCTCTGGCAGAGGAAGGTTCTGACCGGCGCATGCAGCCTTTCACGCTCCCGGAGTTCTACCTGCCCTATCCACCCCGGCTGAATCCGAACCTGGAGCACGCCCGCGTGCACAGCCGGGCGTGGGCCGGGGAGATGGAGATGATCGACGTACCGCAGGACGGTGTGGCGATCTGGAGCGGGCAGGACTTCGACTCCCACGACTACGCGCTGCTGTGCGCGTACACCCATCCGGACGCGGACGAGGCGCGGCTGGATCTCATCACGGACTGGTACGTCTGGGTTTTCTACTTCGACGACCACTTCCTCGAGGTCTACAAGCGCGGCCGGGACGTCGCCGGGGCCCGCCGGTATCTCGACCGGCTGCGCCTGTTCATGCCGGTCGAGGGCGCAGTCACCGCGGAGCCGGCCAACCCGGTCGAGCGTGGCCTCGCCGACCTGTGGTCCCGCACTGTCCCGGACCGCACGCCGGCCTGGCGGCGGCGGTTCGCGACGAGCACCCGTCATCTGCTGGACGAGTCCCTGTGGGAGCTGGCCAACATCGACGAGAACCGGCTGGCCAACCCGGTCGAGTACATCGAGATGCGGCGCAAGGTCGGCGGCGCGCCCTGGTCGGCGAACCTGGTCGAGCACGCCGCGGACGCCGAGGTGCCCGACGCGATCGCCGCGACCCGGCCGGCGCAGGTGCTGCGGGACACCTTCTCCGACGCCGTCCACCTGCGTAACGACCTGTTCTCCTACCAGCGGGAGGTGCAGGAGGAGGGCGAGCTCAGCAACGGCGTCCTGGTGCTCGAGCGGTTCCTCGGGTGTCCGACCCAGCAGGCGGCCGACGCCGTGAACGACCTGCTGACCTCGCGGCTGCACCAGTTCGAGCACACCGCGGTGACCGAGCTGCCGCCGGTGCTCGACGAGCACGGCGTCACCCCGACCGCCCGGCGGGACGTCCTGGCGTACGTCAAGGGGCTGCAGGACTGGCAGGCCGGCGGCCATGAATGGCACATGCGGTCCAGCCGCTACATGAACGCGGAGTCCGGGGCGACCGGGCCCGTTCCCGGCAACCTTCCCGGGGATGCCACCGGGCTCGGCACGTCGGCGGTGCGTATCGCGGCGTCGCTGCTGGCCACCGCGCCCGCCCGGATGCGCGCTTTCACCCACGTCCCGCACCAGGTCGTGGGGCCGGTGAAGCTCCCTGCCTTCTACATGCCGTTCACGACCGGTGAGAGCCGGCATCTGGCGGCAGCCCGTCACAACATCGTCGAATGGTCGGCGGCGGTCGGGCTTCTCGACCCGGTACCCGGCATCTGGGACGAGCACAAGCTCCGGGCGGCCGACTTCGCGCTGTGCTCCGCGGCCATCCATCCGGACGCGACAGCCGCGGAGCTGGACCTGACGACGGGATGGCTCACCTGGGGGACCTACGCCGACGACCTCTACCCGGTCCTGTACGGACGGACCCGCGACCTGGCCGGCGCGCGGGCCTGCACCGAGCGGCTGAAGGAGCTCATGCCGGTGGAGCCCGGCCCGCTGCCCGTCCCGGTCGGCGGGCTGGAGCGCGGCCTCGCCGACCTGTGGCCGCGCACCACCCGGGACATGACGCCCGACTCCCGGCGCACGTTCCGCCGGACGGTCTGCATCATGCTCGACAGCTGGCTGTGGGAGCTGGCGAACCAGGCGCAGAACCGGATCCCCGACCCGGTCGACTACATCGAGATGCGGCGCCGGACCTTCGGTTCCGAACTGACGATGAGCCTCTCCCGGCTCGGGCACGGGCGGGTCGTCCCGGCCGAGATCTACCGCGCACGGCCGGTCAGGGCGCTCGAGAACTCGGCCGCCGACTACTCCTGCCTGCTCAACGACATCTTCTCGTACCAGAAGGAGATCCAGTTCGAGGGCGAGATCCACAACGGTGTCCTCGTGGTCCAGAACTTCCTCGGCTGCGGCGCCGAACGCGCGATCGGCGTGGTCAACGATCTGATGACCGCGCGGCTGCGCGAGTTCGAGCACGTCGTCGACGTCGAGCTGCCCGCCCTCTTCGACACCTACGAGCTGACGGAGGAGGCACGGGACGTCCTGCGGGGGTACGTGGGCGAGCTGAAGAGCTGGCTGGCCGGGGTGCTCCGCTGGCACCAGGGGACGCGGCGTTACGACGAGGCGGAGCTGCGCCACCACCCGGCGGCCGGGGTGCGGCCCTTCGGGGGGCCGGTCGGTCTCGGCACGTCGGCGGCCGACATCCGACGGACGATATCGAGAAAATCGGGGCAACCGACCGCCTTGACCGGCTCCTGAAGGCGGACGTCACACCGCCGGCCGCTGGACCGGCGGCCGGCGGTGCACGGGGGACGGGCTGTCGAGCTGGCCGGCAGGATGGGCCGGCAGGATGGGCTGGCCGGCGGCGTGGGTCAGGCCGACGGGGCCGGGACGGCCCGCAGGCGGTCGGCCATGATCAGCGGGGTGACGCCCGTGACGCCGCCGTCGACGGGGAGGACCACCCCGGTGATCCAGCGGGCGGCGTCGCTGGCCAGGAAGGCGGCGGCGTGGGCGACGTCCCAGCCGGTGCCCTCCGTCCCGAGCATCGTGGACTCGGCGGCGAGCCGCTGCCGGTACTCGGTCTCGGGGGTCTCCCCGAGGACGGAGTACATCAGCGGGGTGGTGATGTGGCCCGGGGCGACCGCGTTGACCCGGATGCCCTGGCGGCCGTGCGAGTACGCCATGTCGACGGTGAGCCCGTGCATCCCGCCCTTGGCCGCCGAGTAGCCGGCGTTGCCGGTTCCGCGGAACCCCGCGATCGACCCGATGTTCACGATCGACCCCCCGCCCTGCGCCGCCATCACCGGGACGGCGTGCTTCGAGACGAGGAAGGCCGTGCGGAGGCTGAGGGCCAGCGACCTGTCCCAGTCCGCCTCGGACGTGTCGGCGACCGTCCCGGCGATCGCCACGCCGATGTTGTTGACGAGGATGTCCACCGAGCCGAAGCGGTCGGCCGCCGCGCGCACCGCCCCTTCGGCGTCGGTGGAGCTGGTCATGTCACCGGCGAAGACAGCCGCGGTGCCGCCGTCCTTCTCGATGACCTCGAGGGTCTCGGCGGCCCGCTCGGGGTGGATGTCGACAAGCAGGACGCTCGCGCCGGCCTGGGCCAGGACGATCGCCGTCGCCTTCCCGGTCCCGACACCGGGCCCGGGAGTGGACCCGGCGCCCGTGACGATCGCGGCCTTGCCGTCGAGGCGGCCCGGGAATGTCATGGCGCGTTTCTCCTATGTCCACGACGGGTGTGACGCCGTCGATCGTCCTGGCTGGTCGGACTACGAGGCGGTGGTGAGCTCCTTGCCCGTCCCGAACTCGTAGAACTTGCCCGTCCAGTCCACCTTGCCGTCCTTCACGTGCACCGTGGTGTACGCCGGGTTGTAGATGGCGGCGTAGGGCAGCGAGCTGGGCTTCGAGAAATCGATGGCCGGGGTCAGGCCGCCGGTTTCCACATCGGACATCTTCTGGATCCCGGCGAGGACCGACGCTCTGTCCACCGTCGGCAGCGTAGCCGCCAACTGAGCGAAGATCTTGATGCCGAGCCAGCTGTTCATGCTCAGCTCGTCGATCTTGCCATCGGGCTCGTACGCCTTCATGTCCTCGTTGAACTGCTTCCCATACGGAGTGGAAGTGTCCCAGGCCGGCGGGAGAACGAGACCGACCGTGAGCGGGCCACCGGCGCCCATCTCCTCGATCTGGCTCTTCTCGAACGCGCTGCCGGCGAAGGCGACCGTCCCCTCATAGCCCGTCGACCGCAGTGCCTTGACAGCAACGCTGGTCTGCGCCGCGAAGGTCAACCACACTACCGCGTCGGGGTCGCCCTGCGTGACCTGCTGGGCCGGCGCGCTGAGGTCAGCCGTGGAGGGCGCGAGCTGGACATTGTTCACGACCTCGATACCGGCCTCGGTGAAGACGTCACCGACGGTCTTGCGGATGACGTCCGCGGTCGGGATGTCGAGGGTGACGAGCCCGATACGCTTGGCACCGCTGGAGACCACATCCCGCGCCAAGCCGTGGAACCCGACGACGACAGCGCCGTTGACATTGAACGCGAGCGGGTTGGTGAGGTCGAATTTCGACACCGGGTACTGGCCGATGAGCGGCATCTTGGCCGCCTCGATCTGCGCCTTCGATGCGTCGTGGTAGTTGTCCGACGCGCCCGCGATCGCGACGATGCTGTCATCGCCGAGAATCTCACGGAAGCAGTTGGCCGAGTCGGTCCCGTTCTGGTGGTTGTCACAGAGCTTCAATTCAAGCGGCCGACCGTCGATCCCACCGGCCTCGTTGACTCCCCGTACCGCCGCCCTGGCCCCCGCCGCGTACTCGGGGTTGCTGCTCACCCCACCGCTCATACCCGCGATCGAGGCGATTCTGATCGGCTCACCGGTCAGGCCACTCGCTAAATCAGCGGACCCGCCGTCATCACTACCCCCACTGCCGCACGCGGCAAGTGCCATCGCGAGCGACAGCATCACCGCTAGAATTCTTGCAATTTTTTTCAGCATTACCAGCCCCCAGCTTTCAATTGATAAACCAGAACGACAGCAGGACGGGATGAACAGTCTGACGACCAGCGATCAGATATCAGCGCGTGATCGGGCCACCTCACGGGCCGGGCGTTCCCAGGAGCCCCGACGCCGGACGCGCAGCGCTGTTTTCAGGAGAGGTCGCCGTTGTCAGGAGAGGTAGAGCGCCGCGAGGCCGTCGAGATCGTCAAGCCACCTCTGCGCTGGACCCTCGTCCACGATTTCGCCGCGCCGCATGACGTAGGCCCGGTCGGCGCGGCTCAGCACCGATCTCGCGTTCTGTTCCACGACGAGCACGCCGACGCCGCGGTCGGCGGTCGCCCGCACGGTGTCGAGCAGGCGTTCACGTACCAGCGGGGCGAGGCCGAGTGACAGCTCGTCGATGAGCAGTAGTCGCGGGTCCCGGGCGAGCGCGAGGGTCAGGGCCAGCATCTGCTGCTCACCGCCCGACAGCAGGGCCGCGCGGTGACCGATGCGCCGGTCGAGGGACGGGAACAGCTCCTGGTGGCCGCTTTTGCCGCGGACGAGACGAAGCGACTGCCGAACGGTCAAACCGGGGAAGATATGCCGCTCTTCGCCCATAAAGGACACGCCCTGGCGACAGCGCTTGTACACCGGAACCCGGTTACAAGGAGCGCCGAACAGGAAAACGTCGCCGCCCGTAGGGCGCCGGTACCCGGCGAGCGTCCGCAGCAGCGTGGTTTTCCCGGCACCGTTCGGCCCGAGCAGGGCGACGACCTCACCCGGCCGCACCTTGATGTCGATGTCCCGCAACACCGGAACCCGCCCATAGCCGGCGGCCAGCCCGCGCGCCTCGATCGCGGCCGGCGGGCCGGCACCCGTCGAGGCGGCGGCCGTCGACTTCACCGGGCCGCCGCCCGGGATCGCCGACGAGGCAATCTGATCCGCTTCGGCCATCCGTGATCCTCCGTACCCTGAGGGTGAGCGTCGCCTGCCGCTACCGAAAGACTGCGGAACGCAACTTCACCATCAGACGATTCCGCCGCACACCCTTGCGAGTGAGCGCTCACGAGCTTACGCTCTTGCGCAAGGGTCCGCAATAGCCCTCGTCGGGACGGGCGGGGCGATTACGCGGCACGAATCGCTTCGCTACTAATTCAGGCATTAGCCAAGGGGGTTCCATGGATCTGCGGGCCGTCTTACAGTTCGCGTTGTTAGGGCTCGGTGTCGGCGGTGTCTACGCCGTAAGCGCGGTCGGCATCGTGGCGATCCACCGTGGGTCACGGACAATCAACTTCGCGCACGGCGGCATCGCGCTGTGGGGCGCGCTGGTGTTCTACTGGCTGCGCGACGACCAGGGGATGGCGGCCGGTCTGGCCGCGGTGCTGACGCTGCTGAGCGCCGCCGTCTTCGGTGCCGCCGTCTACCTGCTGGTCATCAGGATCATCCGGCACCGCACCCAGCTCTCGCGAATGGTGGCGACCCTGGGAATCCTTGGCACCCTGATCGGTCTGGCGCACTCGGTGTTCGGGAGCGCCCAGCGGGTGCCCGACACATCCTTCCCGTCCTCGGGCGTGGACGTGTTCGGCCAGACGATCCCCTCCGAGCGAATCATCATCTTCGCGCTCGCGGTCGTGGTCGTGGTGGCCCTGTCAGCCTGGTCGGCGTGGGCGCGGCTGCCGCTGATGACGAGGGCGATGGCGGAGCACGAGTCCGCCGCCCAGGCCCTCGGCGCCTCGCCGCACATGCTCGGAAGCCTGAACTGGGCTCTCGGATCCGTGCTGGCCGCCGCCTCCGGCATCCTCGTCGCCCCCATCGTGGGGCAGTTCGACACCGCGATGATGACGGTGATGGCCTTCGCGCTGGCCGCCGCCCTGCTCGGCCGGTTCGACAGCTACCTGCTCGCGCTGGCCGGCGGCATCGCCCTCGGTGTCGGCGAGAGCGTGGTCACCCACCTGGTGGCCGAGCACGTCCCGAGCCGCTTCCAGCTCGGCTGGCCGCAGACGGTTCCCTTCGTGGCCGTGATGGCCATCCTCACCCTGCGCCGGGACAGGGCGAGCAACCGGCTGCCGGCCGTCCCCGCCGCACCCGTCGCCGCGGGACTGTTCCGGCCCATCCCGGTCGGCCTCGCGCTGGTCGGGATAGTCGTCGTCCTGCTCGTCGGTGACGCCCAGTGGCGCGACGCCGCGATCCTGTCGATCGTCTTCGGCATCCTGGTGCTGTCGCTGGTGGTCCTCATCGGGTACGCCAACCAGATCAGCCTGGCGCAGATGACCGTGGCCGGGCTCGGCGCCTACGCCGCCGTGCGGCTCGATCTCGACTACTCGCTGCCGTTCGTGCTGGCGCCGGTGGCCGGTGCGGCCGTCGGCGCGATCGCCGGGCTGCTCGTCGGCCTGCCCGCGCTACGGGTGCGGGGCATCAACCTCGGCATCCTCACCATGGGAATGGCCGTCGCCGTCTCCGGGGTCCTCTTCGAGAGCACCCACTACACCGGCGGCATCACCGGCTCCCAGCCGCATCTGCCGACGGTGTTCGGCCTGGACGTCGATGCCGCCCGGTATCCCGACAGGTACGGGTTCGTCGCCCTGTTCTGGCTGGTGGTCGCCGGTGTGGTGGTGGCCGTCGTGCGGCGGTCCAGGCTGGGGCGCCGGCTGCTCGTGGTGCGGACGAACGAGCGGGCCGCTGCGTCGGTCGGCATCAACATCGCGCGGGCGAAGCTGTCCGCGTTCGTGATCTCGTCGTCCCTGGCGGGCGCGGCGGGCGTGCTGCTGGGCTTCCGCAGCTCCTCGGTCACCTTCACCCAGTTCTCCTTCATGGAGTCGATCAACCTGGTCAGCCTCGCCGTGATCGCCGGGGTCACGTCGATCACAGGCGGTCTGCTCGGCGGGGTGTTGGCCTTCGGTGGCCTCGTCTACCTGCTGATCTCCCAGCTCCACATCGGCTTCGTCGCGGAGAACTACGCCACCATCTTCGGCGCCGCGCTGGTCCTGACCGTTCTCGTGCACGAGAACGGCGTCGCGTGGCACAAGCGGTTCCAGAACGACCCGGCCCCGCTCCCGCAGGGGACCCAGCCCGCGCGGGAGGGCGGCGCGCTGGTCGCGGACGACGTGACCGTGCGGTTCGGCGGAGTGACCGCGGTGTCCGCCGCCACGCTGCGCGCGCTGCCCGGGATCGTCACCGGGCTGGTCGGCCCCAACGGGGCAGGCAAGACCACCCTGCTCGACGCGATCGGCGGCTTCGCACCGACGACCAGCGGGAGCGTGCACCTCGGCGAGAGATCACTCAACGGCGACGGGCCGGACGTCCGCGCCCGCTCCGGGCTGGGCCGGGTCTTCCAGGCGGGTGAGCTGTTCGAGGACCTGACGGTCGCGCAGAACCTGCGCGTCGCGGCGGAGAACGCCGGCCACACCGACGGACGGCTGCCCGCCCCGGCTCACACGGCGGTCGAGCGCTTCCGGCTGGCCGAGGACCTCCCCCGGCTGCCCACCGAGCTGCCGATGGCCAGGCGGCGGCTGGTGGGCATCGTCCGCGCGCTGGCCGCCAACCCCGCCGTCCTGCTGCTGGACGAGCCCGGCGCCGGCCTGTCGATGACGGAGATCGGCGAGCTCTCCGCGAACCTGCGCGATCTCGCGCACGAGGAGGGCCTCGCCGTCCTGGTGGTGGACCACGACATGGCGCTGGTGATGTCCGCCTGCGACCGCATCGTCGTCCTGCACCAGGGGCAGGTCCTCGCCGACGGGACGCCGGAGGAGGTCCGGGCCGATCCCGCTGTCCGGGAGGCCTACCTCGGCGAGGCCACGGAAGCCGTCGTGGCCGCGCCGGACGCTGTGCTGAGTGAGGCTGCGATGCCGGACTGAACTGATCCGACGCGGGTGACGCCGGCCGGCTGCCCGCGGTCGGCGTCACCCGGCGGGGAAGGCTCTCGGGGGCACGTCGGTGGTCGAGGCGGTGCCGCCGATGACGCCGTACAGCGTGAGCGTGTAGGTCGTGTACTCGATCGAGCCGGGCCGGTTCGTCGTGCTGAAGGTGACCGGCTGGTCGAACCGGCTGAAGGCGCAGTCGCGGGTGAAGCGGTGGTTGGCGTCGTCCCAGTCCGTGCCCTCGGTGTAGAACACGTCGAACGTGCCGTTGGGAATCCCGTCCACCTTCGCCGAGGCGCCTGCCTGGACGTACACGTTGCGGATGACGTCGGCGCCCTGGAGGACCTTGACGACCGCGTCCGTGCCGCCGGACGCGGTGACGGTCAGTTCGCCGTAGCCGCCGCGCCGCCCGCCGGGGAGACTGCCGTTGGCCGGGCGGCGGGTCTGGTCCGGCGCGCCCGGCGGCAGGAACGACCCGGCCGTGTAGTGGTGCGCCGGATCCGCGGTGGCCAGCCCCAGCACGGCCAGCCGGAGCAGATGACCGCCGCCACCGCTGGCCGCCCGGGGCAGCCCGGAGCCACCGGTGCACAAATCCCGGTCGCGGGCGTCGCCCGCCAGGGAGGTGAGTTCGCTGGCCAGCGTGCCGAGCGCGTCCGACAGGCCGGTGTGCGCGGCCGCGACCGCCGCCGGGGGCCGGACGTCGTCGAGGCCGTCCGCCTGGATGGTCAGGTTCAGCGCGACGGCCGACAGCGCGGCCGCGAGATCCTCGGGGGTCTGGGCCGAACCGATGGCGCCGAACCCGGGGCCGAGCGCGGTGTCCAGATCCGTCAGAACCCGCTGGTAGGCCTCGGGCGTGGCCCTGGCCGGGGTCGGTGACGCGACCGGGGCGCGGGGCGGGGCGGCCGACCGCGTGACGAAGCTCCCCGTCTCGCTGCCGGCCGGGACCTGCGGGAAGAAATCTCCGCCACCGCCGCAGGCCGCAAGGCTGGTGACAAGGACGACGGGTACAGCCAGGGACAACATCAAGCGACGCTTCGGCGCCATGCCAGACCCCCGCGCCTCGGATGACCTTCGACACCGAAAGAATAAGATCTGTCGCATAGCGCATCATTTCCTGTCAGAAATGCGACATGTTCCTGCCACGCGCCATACCTGTCGATCTCACGCGACGGGGCTCCGCCGGTGCCGGGACGGGGAGCTGGACACGATGAACGACGCCTGGCCCCGTCGGTACGCGGACGAGGTTCTCGGCGGCGCGGCGGACGGCGAACGGCGCCGGCTCGCCGCCATGGCCGCGGTATGCGACCCGGTGACGACCCGTCTCCTCGACGAGCTCGGCGTCGCCGCCGGGTGGCGATGCCTCGAGGTGGGCGCCGGCGCGGGGTCGGTGGCGGCCTGGCTGGCCGACCGCGTCACCGCCGCCGGCCAGGTCACCGCGACCGACATCGACCTCAGCCACCTGGCCGGCCTCAGCGCGCCCGGCCTGTCCGTCCTGCGCCACGACGTGACCCGCGACCCGGCGCCGCCCGGCGCGCCGTTCGACCTCGTGCACGCCCGCTTCGTGCTCGAACACCTTCCCGAGCGCGAACAGGTCCTCGACCGGCTGGTGTCCTGGCTGCGGCCGGGCGGCACGATCGTCGTCGAGTCGATCGCGAGCTTCCCGGTGGCCTCCTCCCCCAACCCGACGTTCCGCCAGGCGATGACCGCCATCGAACAGGTCCTCGCGCGGACGATCGGCACGGACTCGACGTGGGCGCGCGGGTTCCCCGGCCCGCTGCGCAGCCGGCACCTGGTCGACGTGGGCACCTCCAGCCACCTGCCGACCACCGGCGGGGCGAACGCGTCCGCGTACTGCTGGGCGCTCACCCTCAGCCGGCTCCGCCCGCACATCCTCAGCCTCGGGCTGGCCACCGCCGACACCGTGGACCGCGCCCTCGACCTGCTCACCGACCCGGCCTTCTTCGACCTCTCCTTCGCGACAGCCATCGCCTGGGGCCGCGCACCGGCATAGCCCCCTGCGCCGCCGGCCCGGCCCGGGAGCCCGGCGGCCTCGCGGCGCGGCGGCGCGGCGCCCGGTCAGTCCTCCGGTGCCGTCATCGCCGGGTTTTCGCGGCGGCCTCGGCGATCGCGGCGATTGCCGCCACGACGTCGGCGGGAGTCGGGCTCGCGGCGATCTGCGCGGCGAGCGTGGCGGTGGCACGGCGCTCGGGCGCGTCACCAAGCAGATCGCGGACGGCCGCGGCGACGTCACCCGGCCGCCGTGCCTCGTTGTGGAACACCCGGGCGGCGCCGCGCTCGGCGAGCAGCTGCGCGTTGTGGAAGTGGTCCGCACCCTGCGGCAGCAGCACCTGGGGGACGCCGTTCGCCAGCGCGCCGAGCACCGTGCCCGAGCCTCCGTGGTGGACGGCGACGTCCACCAGGCCGAGCACGCGGCTCTGGGCCACGAACCGCTCGACCCGCACCCGCTCGGGCAGCGCGCCCAGGGCCGCCGGGTCGCCCTCCGGGCCGGCCGCGACGAGCACGTCGACGTCCAGCGCGGCGAGGTCGTCGACGACCGCCCGGATCACCTCGACGGCGCCGAACGAGACGGTGCCGAGCGTGACGTACACCCGGGGCCGCTCGGCGGGAGCGGTCAGCCACCCGGGCAGCGGCGCCCGCTCGTCGGCCCAGGCCGTGCTGCGGATCGACAGCACCGGCACACCGTCGGGGCCGGGCCCCTGGCGCAGGCCCGGCGGGAACGGCTCGAGGTAGGCGGCGATCACCTCGCCCGGCCCGGCCGGAGCGGCGCGCCCCGCCGCGGTCCAGCGGGTGCGGTGCGCCTCCAGCGCCGCGGGGAAGGTCACCTCACCGAAGGGGCTCCACTGCCCGATACCGAAGGCCACGGCGGGGATACCGGCGAGGTGCGCGGCCAGCACGGCTCCGACGTTGGCGCTCTCGGCGACGACCACGTCCGGCGGGTCCGCGGTGAGCAGGGGGGTGAGCGCGTCCAGCACGCCCTGCGCCGTCACGTCGGCGAACATGGCGACGGGAAACTCGAACCCGGTCGCCTCCGGGTGCCGCCGGGCGGTCTCCCGCTCCACGTACTGCAACGTCCACCCGGCCGGGATGCCCTGGACGGTCGGCACGGGCAGCGCCCCGAGGAAGGGCTCGCCGGTGGCCAGGCGGACCCGGTGCCCCGCGTCCTGGCAGGCCACCACGAGGGGGATCAGCGGGTAGAGGTGCCCGTATGCCGGCAACGACGCGAAGAGGACGTCCACGCGGGTCAGTCTGGCACCGTAGGCGGCGTCATCCGGCCGCCGGAGACAACATCGTCCGGACGATCCCGTCCGCCGGGTCGACCCGGACGAGAGTCGAGCCGCGCAGAAGGACCACGTAGAGCGCGCCGGTGGGATCGGCGACCAGACCGGCGGGATCCTCCAGGTCGGCGCCGGTGGCCAGGGCGCCGTCCGGATCACCGTCCGTCCCGCCGGAACCGGCGACCGTCGTGGCCGGCCTTCCCCGGGGTCCCGGCGACGTGGCTGATCGTCCCGTCCGGGGCGATCTTCCGGACGGTGTGTGCCTGGAAGTCGGCGACGTAGAGCGTTCCGTCGGGGGCCACGGTGAGGCCGTTCGTGTCCGAGAGCAGTGCGTCCCGGGCCGGGCCGTCGTCGCCCGAGGTGCCCGGCCGGTCACGTCTGCCGGCCACGGTGGAGATCTTCCCGTCGGGCGTGACCCGCCGGATCCGCGGGCCGTCGCCGATGTAGACGCTCCCGTCGGGCGCCAGTGCCAGGCCCAGGGGGGTGATCGCGGCCTCCGCCGCCAGCCCGTCGTCGCCGGTGAAGCCCTCGTCGTCGGATCCGGTGCCCGCGACGACGAAGGCGCGCCCCTCGGGGGTGATGCGGTAGACCCGGCCGCCGAAGTTGTCCGCGACGTAGACCGTGTCGTCCGGTCCGACGGCGACGCCGTGCGGCCCGAGCAGGGCCAGGTCGGCCGCCGGGACGCCCTCGGGCGGGACGGCCGGCGCCTGCCCACCGTCCTCCGCACCGCCGGCGGCCGCGCTGCCGGCGGCCGCACCGCCGGCGGGTTTCCGCGCCGCCGTGCCCACGAGCTGGGAGACGGTGCCGTCCGGGTGCAGCCGGAGGATCTCACCGACGTTCTTGCGCCGGGCGGTGACGTAGAGGGAGCCGTCCCGGCCGAGCGCGATCCGGGAGAGGTAGTCCTGGTCGGGGATCGTCAGGCCCGGCCCGGAGTACGCGGGCCGATCCGGCGAGGCCGGCCGGGCGGCATCCGCACGGCCGGTGCCGGCGACCGCGGCGCCGTCGCTCCCGGTACCGCGCAGCACCATCACCAGGCCGATGGTCAGCACGCCGACACAGACCGCCGTCGCCGCCACCGCGGCGGCTGTGAGGGAACCGGCCCGCGGCCGGCCCCGCCCCCTCGTCGGTCCGCGACCGCCCGCCGGAGCACGACCAGGAGACGGGCCGGGGCCGGGACGCGGGCCTGGGCCTGGGCTCGGACTCGGACTCGGACTCGGACTCGGGCTCGGGCTCGGGCTCGGGCTCGGGCTCGGAATGCTGCCGGGGTTCCTGCCGAAGGCCGGCCCCGGGCCGGCGCCGGGGGCGGAACCGTGACCCGCGGCCGCGCCGGGAAGGGGGTCACCGAGCCGGTGTCCGGCCGCGCCGAGCACGTCGTCGGGCAGCTTCACGGGGATCCCGGCGGCAGCGAGCCATCCGTGGCCGGGCCGAGCGGCGCGCCGGTGATCTGCTCCGGAGCCATGTATCTCGGGGTTCCGACCATGCCGGTCGTGGACGCCGCCGTGGCCTCCACGATCTTGGCGATGCCGAAGTCGGTGACCCGCGGTACGCCGTCCGCGGTGAAGAGCAGATTGTCCGGCTTGACGTCACGGTGCAGCACCCCGCGGCCGTGCGCCACGTCCAGTGCCGCCGCGGCGGCGAGCGCGATGGCACAGGTCGCCCGCGGCGGGAGCCCGGCGGCGGCCCGGGCGCGCAGGGTGCCGCCGGTGAGCTGTTCCATCACCAGCAGGCACAGCCCGTCCCGCTCGACGTAGTCGAAGACGCGCACGATGTGCGGATGGTCCAGACCTGCCAGGACCCGCGCCTCCGCGAGGAAGCGGGAACGGAGGTTCTGGCTCTCCCCGGTGCCGGCCGAGGCCCCGGGACCGCCGGACGGGTCGGCCTCAGGCGACGGGTCCAGGAACACCTTCACCGCCACATGCCGGCCGATCAGGCGGTGCCGGGCGGCCAGGACTGTGCCGAAGCCGCCGCGGCCGAGCTCCGCGCCGATGTCGTACCCGGGAAGGACCGCCGCGACGTGATCAAGGTCAAGCGTCCGCATTGCCCGGATAATAGGGGGATCGCGGCGCAGCCGGGTCAGGTGCGGAAGGGGCCGCGGACCTCGAAGGTGATGCCGCCGGAGGACGATCCGGTGGTGCCCCGCTGGGAGGAGAAGTACAGCCGGGAGCCGTCCGGGGAGAACGCCGGCCCGGTGATCTCCGACGAGTTGTGCCCGGTCAGGCGCAGGATCGGCGCCACGACCGCGGCCGGCGTGATGACGCAGATCTCGAGGTTGCCGCCGTCCTCGGCGACGTAGAGGTCGCCGTAGCTGGAGCCGGTGATGTTGTCGACGCCGGTCAGCGGCGCGGTCCCGCTCACCAGGGAGTCGTCGTAGGCGAGCTCGAAGGCGTTGGTGGCGCAGTTCAGCTTCCAGACCCGGTTGTCGCCCTTGGTGGTCCACCAGACCGTGTCGTTCGCGTAGTAGACGCCCTCGCCGCCGTTGAAGTGCTTCGCCGCGGAGACCTGGGTGCGGGTCGAGGTCGGCGAGCCGTCCGGGTCGGGGACGGTCTGCCAGGTGGCGGTGCCCGAGGTGGCCGACGCCGACGCGCACAGGACCTCGAGGGTTCCCGTCGCCAGGTTGCCCCAGGTCGTTGGCCGGAAGCGGTAGAAGCAGCCGTCCGTCCGGTCCTCGGTCAGGTAGATCACCTGGCGGACCGGGTCGCAGGCGGCGGCCTCGTGGGTGAACCGGCCCATCGCGGGCCGGGCGACGGCCGCGGCGCCGGTGGCCGGGTAGGTCTCCCAGACCCGGCCGGTGGACGTCTCCTCGCAGGACAGCCAGCTCCCCCACGGGGTGGCGCCGCCGGCGCAGTTGGAGCTCGTGCCGGAGAGCAGCCGCTGCGCGGAGGTGACGGTGCCCGCCGAGTCGAAGCGCAGCACGGACGCCCCGCCGCTGCCGCTCACCTCCGAGTTCGAGACGTACATCCAGCCCGAGCCGTTCGGGTAGCAGGCGCCGCCGTCCGGCGCGGCATGCCAGACATAGCTCGTTCCGGGCACTGTCTGCCCGGAACGGGCGACAATTCTGCTGGTGAATCCGGTCGGCAGCGCCACTCCGTTCGCATCGGCCGCCAGAAGGGATCCGTACGGGCTGGCCCCGGGCTGCGCCGGAACCGCCGAGGCGGCCTCCAGAACGACGCCGGAAAGAGTCGCGACACCCACGCCGACAAATGCGGACCGCAGAAACAGGCGCCTGTCCACCATTACTCCTCCAGAAGTTCGTGCTGCTTTCCCGGCGCATCGCCGGGCGCACTGGCGAACGATAGCGAGCCGAATGCGACCGGACCACCCACAGATCGGTGAACGTTGGAGGACCGCCGACGACGGGAACCGGAACATCGCGCTAATTCGCCCCGCCTCCCGGACACGCGGGCACCGGCGGTGGAAAGCCGGTCGGGGCCGGGCCGCCGGCAGGTGCCAGGTCACCGGCAGGTGCCAGCGACCGGCTGGCCACGGGCCCGTGTCGGGAATCTGACGCTCACACGGCGCGCGCCTCCCCCACCGAGCCCAGGCCACGCAGTGCCACCTTCCTGCACTCAGCGCGATACCTTCGCTGACTCTCCGCGCAACACCTGCCACGGTCCGCCGCGTGACCGGACACATCGGGCACATCCGCGGTTCCCGTGGGTGGAAACATCGACCTTCGGCGTCCGAGGCGAAGGAGGAAGCCTATTTGCCGCCACCCCTCGGACGGCCTCGGTGCGGAATGTCACGCGGCTCCACAGCACGGCCTGGATAAAATGCGTGCATGGCTACCGCGAATCATCCTGGGCCCCAGGACATGATTTCTCGTCCACGTGATTCACACAGGTCGGGCGGGGCGGCAGTAAAGGCGCCGGAGCTCGTCATACTACTCAGCCCGTCCGGTGACATCACAGGCACCACCCCGAAGGCTACCGTCCACGGACCGCAAACCCCCCTGCACCTGGCATTCTCCTCGTACGTCTTCGATGACATGGACCGGATCCTCGTTACGCGCCGCGCGTTGGAGAAGCCGACCTGGCCCGGCGTGCTGACCAACACCTGCTGCGGCCACCCGGCCCCCGGGGAGGATTTCCGGGAAGCCATCTCGAGGCGACTCCAGGAGGAGCTGGGTCTGCAGGTCCAGCGAATCGACCTGGCCCTGCCGGCGTTCCGCTACCGCTGCGTCATGGACGACGGAATGGTGGAGAACGAGATCTGCCCGGTCTTTTTCACCCGGGCGTCGGGGCCGTTCCGAATCAATCCGGACGAGGTGGCCGAGGCGTTCTGGCTCCCGTGGTCGAAGTTCGTCGACGACGTGATGAGCGGTGCCCTCGCGATCTCACCCTGGTGCCGGCTCCAGGTGGAGCAGCTGCGCAAGCTCGGGCCGTCGCCCCGACACTGGCCTTCGGCGCCGGATGACCAGCTTCCCCCGGCAGCCCGGCAGAACCGCGCAGACTACGCCGGCTGACCCGGCGCGGGCCGGCGCGCGATGAGGAAGGCCTGCGGCGTCCGTTCCGACCCGTCATCCACCGGCTCGCGCAGGAACCGCGCGGACCGGCAGATCCGCCACCGCCAGCAGGCCGGCGACCCGCTCGGGCCGCCGGCGGTGGCAGTCCAGCGAGATCGCCTGACCGAACGCCTCGGTCAGGCGCATGGGCTCGTCACCGACCTGGAAGGCCAGCAGCAGGTGGCCGCCCGGTGCGAGGACCCGCCGGAACTCCGCGAACACCCCGGGCAACTGGTCGTCGGGATGTGGATCGTCGAGTAGGTCGACGCCGAGGACGGGCAGCCCCAGCGCGTGCAGGTGCGCCGCCACCCGGCAGAGTGTAGGTGCCGGGATTGTTCAGCCCGACGCGACAGTTCTGGAACTGGACGTTTCCACCGATGGCCACCGGGCCCTCGGTCTCGTTCGAAAACAGCCCGCTGTCACCTTCGGCGAGCACGAGACAGCCGTGGCCGGGGTCGGCGTTCAGATTGCCGGGAGACGCCGTAAGGACTGGATTGACCGCCGTCACCTGCGCGCTCGCGGGTATCGCCGGCGCCAGAGCCGCCAAGGCGATTATTGCGAGTGTTAGAAACCCGGACGAGACCAACGATTACACAGCGTAGTCACAGAAATGGAGAGGACGACCGCCGCGTGTCGCCGCGCGCACCGCTGTGCCTGATGTGCCTGATGTGCCGCTCAGTGGCCGGATGACATCCCATTGCCGCACCGGGCGGTGTCGGTTACGTTCCGGCTGGCGAGAGGAGCGTGAGATGTCCCGAACCGTCACCGCCGCGGGGCTGACCACCCTCGTCGACGACCTGCTGCGGAGCCATCCGCCGGCCGCGACGGACCCGCACGAGTTCCTCGGCGCGCGGTTCGACGCCGGGCTCGCCTGGGTCTGGGCCGGGCCGGGCGACGGCGGCCTCGGCGCCGACCCGGCGCTGCAGCCGCTGATCGAACAGCGGCTCGCCGCCGCGGGTGCGCCGGCGCCGTTCCGGTACAACCCGATCGGCATCGGCATGACCGGGCCGACGCTGCTCACCCACGGCACACCCGAGCAGCGCGGGGCCTATCTGCGCCCGCTCTTCGCCGGCACCGAGGTCTGGAGCCAGCTGTTCAGCGAGCCCGGCGCCGGCTCGGACGTCGCCGGCCTCGCCACCCGGGCCCGCCGCGACGGCGACGAGTGGATCGTGGACGGGCAGAAGGTGTGGACCTCCTATGCGCATATCGCCCGCCGGGGCCTGCTGATCGCCCGCACCGATCCGGACGTGCCCAAGCACGCCGGGCTGACCGCGTTCGTGGTGGATCTGACCGCGCCCGGGGTGGAGGTGCGCCCGCTGCGGCAGCTGACCGGTGAGGCCGAGTTCAACGAGGTCTTCTTCACCGCGGCCCGCATCCCCGACACCCAGCGCCTCGGCCCGGTCGGCGCGGGATGGCGGGTCGCCACCACCACGCTGATGAACGAGCGGGTCTCCCTCGGCGGGGGGCTGAGCGGCGGCGTCGATCCGGGCGCGGCGCTCCTCGCCGCCTACCAGGAGGCCGCCGACCGCGGCGACGGGAACCCGGTGCGCCGCGACCAGGCGATCCGGCTGTGGATCGAGGCGAACGTCAACGCCCTGACCGCGGCGCGCGCGGCGGCGGGCGGCAACCGCGGCCGGCCCGGGCCCGAGGGCTCGGTGCTCAAGCTGGCCGGCGCCGAGCACAGCCGCCGCGCGGCGGCGTACCTGGTGGACCTGATGGGCCCGGCGGGCACCCTCATCCCGGACTACCGGATGACCCGCCCGGGCCTGCCCCTCGGCGGCGGGGGTCCCCGGGACACCGCGGCCGCCTTCCTGCGATCACGCGCCAACACGATCGAAGGCGGGACGTCGGAGATCCTGCGCAACATACTCGGCGAACGGGTGCTCGGCCTGCCCGGCGACATCCGCGTCGACAAGGATGTGTCCTGGCGTGACATACCGCGCTGACCGCCCGTCGCCGAGAGGAGCTCCGTGAGTCTGGTGTTCTCCGACGAGCAGGAAGAGCTGCGCCGCACGGTGCGGTCGTTCCTCGAGCACGCCTCCCCCGAGTCGGAGGTGCGCCGCCTGATGGAGTCCGACGACGGGTACGACCCGGCCATCTGGCGGCAGATGGCCACCCAGCTCGGGCTGCAGGGGCTGCACGTCCCCGAGGAGTACGGCGGCGCCGGCTTCGGGTACGTGGAGCTCGGCATCGTGCTGGAGGAAATGGGCGCACGGCTGCTGTGCGCGCCCTTCCTCGCCTCCGCCGTGCTCGCCACCGGCGCGCTGCTCGCGGTGGACGACGCCCTGGCCCGCAAGGAGCTGCTCCCCGGGCTCGTCAGCGGGACGACCATCGGGACACTGGCGTTCGCCGGCCCCACGGGCCGTCCGGAACCCGCCGGTTCCGGTGGGCTCGGGCCGCAGGGTGGAACCGGCGCCGAAGGCGGGCACCACGGGCTGCTCGCGGCCCGGGCCGCCAGCGGGTACACGTTGCGCGGCACCCGGCATTTCGTCCTGGACGGGGCGCTGGCCGATCTCATCCTCGTCACGGCGTGGGCCGAGGGCGGGCTCTCCCTGTTCGCCGTCCCCGGTGACGCGGCGGGTCTGACCCGGTCCCGGTTGCCCGTGATGGACCTGACCCGCAAACAGGCCGATCTCACGTTCAGTGACACCCCGGCCCGGTTGATCGGCGCCGAGGGCGACGCCGGCCCGGTGATCGACCAGGTGCTCCGGCTCGCCTGCGTCGCGCTGGCGAACGAGAGCGCCGGCGGCGCCCGGACCGTCCTCGAGCAGGCCGTGCGGCACGCGAAGGACCGCCTGCAGTTCGGCCGTCCGATCGGGTCGTTCCAGGCCGTGAAGCACAGGTGCGCCGACATGCTGGTCGCGGTCGAGGGCTCGAAGTCGGTCGCCTATCACGCGGCCCAGGTCGCCGCCGCCGGGGACAGCGACCGGCTGGCCCGCGCCGCCTCCATGGCAAAGGCGTACGTCGGGGAGGCGTACTTCTCGGCCGCGGCGGACAACATCCAGATCCACGGCGGGATCGGATTCACCTGGGAGCACTCCGCGCACCTGTACTTCAAGCGCGCGAAGACGTCCGAGCTGCTCTTCGGTGACCCGGTACACCACCGCGGCCTGCTGGCCGACCGCCTCCGGGTCTGAAATGCCGCCGGTCGGCCCGCCGGGCCGACCTGAATTTCAGCCGCTACGACCGCGCCGCGGCTACCAGACCGGGAAGTCGCGCTTGCGGATCAGGCAGTGCACGCCCTTCACGTCGTCGACGACCTGGCTGACCACGAAGTCGGCGGCGGCCGACAGGTAGCTGTACGCGACCATCACCGGGACATCCCGGACCTGGCGCAGCACCCGCAGCGCCTCGCGGACGGCCAGCCGCATGGCCTCGTCGAGGTCGTTGTGCAGGCCGATGGCGATCCAGTGCTCCGGGGTCTCGCCGAAGGGGCCGCCGGAACCCGCGCCGAAGGGCAGCGCCGCGGCGGCCGGAAGCGGGGTGAGCCGGACGGTCGTGCGCAGCGAGGCCTCCAGGGCGGTCAGCGACACCTCGCCGTGCCCCTGGGCGAAATGCGGATCACCGGTGTAGAAGCCCGCGCCCGGGATCTGGACCGGCAGGTAGAGCGTCGACCCGGCGACGAGGTCGCGCACGTCGAGGTTCCCGCCGAATGCCCCGGGCGGGGTCGTGTTGAGGGCCTTTTCCCCGGCCGGGGTGAGGCCGGTGAGACCCATGAACGGCGCGACCGGGAAGCTGATCCGCCGGCCCTCGCCGTAACGCATCACGGCCCGCCCGGCGGCGACGTCCACCTCGCAGAACTGGCTGTAACGGTCGGCGAGCACGCCGTCGGGGCCGACGGGAAGCTCGCCGGGCAGCGCGCCCCGGCCGTGCCGGCTGGAGACGAGCCCGTAGGGCACCCGCGGGCGCAGCTCGAGGAACTCGACCTTGAGGATGTCGCCGGGGCGCGCGCCGTCGACCCGCACCGGACCGGTGACCACGTGCGGGCCGTCGAGCCCGCGGTAGTGGGAGACGTCCCGGGCGATGTCGATCGCGTCGAGGAGGACCGACTCCGCCGGGACGGCGTGCTCCGCCCAGAAGGCGACCGGGTCGCGGCCCTGGTCCTCCATGAGGCCCTCGTGCGAGACGGTGTCGATGGTGACGGTGGCGCCCGCCGCCACCTCCAGCACCGGGTCGGTCGCCGCGCTGGGCAGCCGGCCCCAGGTGACCGTCTTGGGCGACGAGGGCAGGTAGTGCTCCCCCGGTACCTCGCCGGACCCGCACTGCAGGACGGACATGTCGCACTCCTCGTTGTTCCGCCCGCCCCGGGACCGTCCGTGCCGACGGCGGCCGTCGCAGCTCATCTCACCAGGAAATAGCTGGTCACGCCCAACCCGGGCGCGCTGTCTCACACCTTGGGGGACTTGTGGCCACCGACGCGCGCGCATCGCGCCAGGCCGACTGCGTCGCGCTAGCCCACAGCGGCGCGACGGCGGCCCGCGAGCGCGGCGGCGGCGGGGCCGGTCCGCGCGACGAGATCCGCCAGCCGGTCGGGGAACGCCCTGCGCTGGCCCGCGCTCACCAGAGTGATCACCTGCCCGGCGGCGGCGAGGGCCACCAGCGCGACGAGGTCCGGCGCGGCGTCATCGGGCCTGGCCTCCCCCCGCAGGACCCGCCCGGCCGCCCGGTTGAGCTCCCGGACCCTGGGCCGCTCGAGCAGCGCGACGGCGGTTGTCGGGATCACGGCGAGGACCTGCCCACGGGCGACCCGCACCCACCGGGCCGCCTCGAGGTCGTCACGGGTCTCGACCACGGCCGCCCGGTGGTCGAGGTCGATCCAGGCCGCCCAGGTACGCGGCTCGGCCGCGGCGGTGATCTGCCGGTGCACCGCCGCGACCACCGGGTCGGCCCGCCCCACCCCGCCGCGCGGCGTCGGCGCCGCCCGGCCGGACGGGCCGCCAGCTGGCCCACCGTCGGGGGTCGGCCCGTCGGTCAGCCGGGCCAGGCCGTGATCGTCGGCGAGCCAGCCGCCCGCCCACAGCTCGGTGAGGGCGGCGGCCCGCAGCGCCTGGCCGAGGCGCCGGTTCGGGTACATCCGGTCCTTCTCGAGGTTGTAGGCGAGGAGGTACAGCTTGGCGGGCAGTGATGTCGGCAGGTCCGGTTCCACACCACCTGTCTACCGAGCGGAGCGGACATGCGACGGACGTGAACGCGACAGGCCGCCGGGAGAGACAATGAGGCGGTGGACGAACGTGAGGTCGTCGCCCGGCGATACGGGGAACACCTGACGGACCAGGACCTGCTGGCGCTCACCGGCGGCCGGGCGGATCAGGTCGGGGCGCTGCGCCGCGAGCCCACCCTCATCCTCGACCTGCTCGACCGGCCCGCGGTGGCGGACGGGCTGCTCCTCACCGCGGGTACGGCCGGCCGCGACGAACCGGACAGGTTCACCTTCATCTCGCCGTTCCTGGTCTTCGCCGCCGCGGTACACCGCACGGCGCGTGGCCTCGTCGGTTCCACCTATGTCGCCGAGCGCGCCGGGCCGCGCTCCCGGGTGCCCGTCTTCGACGCGCCCGAGCTGGCGGCGTTCGCCTCCGTGCCCGCCCATCAGCTCTACCTTGCCGAGCTGCTGGCCTCCTACTCCCGCCTCACCGGCGGCGAGGTGTGGCGGCGCACCGACCGGGGCTGGCGGCGCCAGCGCTGGGACGAGCTCGACCTCCCCCGGCTGGCGGCGCTGCTCGACGCCGTCCCCGCCGCGCAGCGCCCGGCGGTCTGGCGGCGGCTCGGCGACGGCGCCGTCTTCCTGGCCGGCGTCTTCCCCGATCACGCGGAGCGAACGCTCGGCCTGCTCGCGGTGAGCCGGCTGCGCGAGGCCACCGGGCTGCGGCTGACCCGCGACGACGTCCCGCGGATGTTGGAGTCCGTCGCGCGGCGGGCGTACGAGCAGGTGGGGCCGGGTGTTCCGGTGGGTGCGGCGAAGGCGCCCGGCTCGACCCGCCGGCTGCTGACCGTCATCGCGGACAGGTATCTCTTCCCCTTTGCCGCGGACTGGCTCCCCGGCCCCGCTCACTGACCACCCGGGGCCAGGCAGCCCGGGGCCAGGCCGCCGTCCAGGGATCAGACGGTGCCGGCGGGGTGGCTCGAGCCGCTGGGACCGAAGCGCTCGGTGCGGATTCGTTCGGGCTCGTGGCCGATCTCGACCAGCGCGTCCGCGACGGCCTCGACGAAGCCGGTCGGGCCGCAGACGTAGCAGGTCGGCGTGAAGTCGGGCGGCCAGCCGGCCTCGGCCAGGTCGGCGGGGCGCAGCCGGCGCGGCGGCGACGTCCAGTGATCCGGGACGACCCGGGTGTAGCAGCGGGTGACGTCCAGCCCGGGATCGGCGCGCGCGGCCTCGCGCAGCTCGTCCGCGTAGTAGAGGTCGGCCGGAGAGCGCACCGAGCAGATCAGGCGGAACGGCACCCGGCTGGCGGCGGACCGCCGGGCGCGCACCATCGCCATCAGTGGGACGATGCCCGACCCGCCGGCGACCAGCAGCACCGGCTCGGGGTCGGCGGGACGCCAGACGAACCAGCCGCCGATCGGCCCGCGGATCTCCACCGGGTCGCCGACCGAGAAGATCTCCGTCAGATACGGGGAGACCTCTCCGCCCGGCACCCGCTGGACCGTCAGCTCGACCCGGTCACCCGCCGCCGGTGCCGCGAGCGAGTAGCTGCGGCGGGTGCTGTAGCCGTCGGCGGCGGTGAGGCGGACATCCACCCGCTGGCCCGACAGATGCCCGGGCCAGCCGGGGACGTCGAGGACGAGGGTGCGCGAGGTCGGCGTCTCGTCGCGGACCTCGGCGAGGCGGGCGACGCGCCACGCGAGACGTTCCCTCAGTCGCCCTGGTAGCGCTGCTCCAGCCACGGATCACCCCGGTCGTGATAGCCGCCGGCCTCCCAGAACCCCTGCTCGTCCCGCTCGAGGAGGCGGATGCCGCGCACCCATTTGGCCGACTTCCAGAAGTACAGGTGCGGGACGAGCAGCCGGGCCGGGCCCCCGTGTTCGGGCTCCAGGGCGGCCCCGTCGTAGCCGTGCACCACCCAGGCCTGGCCGTCGAGAAGGTCGGTGAGGGGCAGGTTGGTGGTGTAGCCGCCGTAGGAGTGCACCAGCGCGTACTCGGCTGTGGTGTCGACGTCACCGAGCAGGACGTCGAGGCTGACCCCCTCCCAGCGGGTGCCGAGCTTCGACCACTGGGTTACACAGTGGATGTCCACCGTCGGCGACTCGCCGGGCAGCGCACGGAAGGCCGGCCAGTCCCAGCGGTGCTCGACGCCGGCCTCGGTCGTGATCGTGAACTCCCAGGTCTCCAGCGGGACCCGCGGGGTGGGGCCGGCGGAGAGGACCGGGAAGTCCTCGGTGAGGTACTGCCCTGGAGGCAGGTCGGACCCGGCGGATCGCGGTCTGCCCTGGAAGCCCGGCGACACGATGCCCACTGGAGACTCTTACCACGAATCGCGTCTACCGAGAATCGCGTCGGCGAGCTTCCGTCACCGAGATCAGCCGCCCACCACCCGGGCCAGCCGCCCGTCTCCGAGGTCGGCCCCGCCACCGGGCGCGGCGGGAATCCGGCCGGCGCCGCGGGCGAGGTCGAGGGCGATGTCGACGAGCCCGATCCGGTCGAGCGCCGGCACGTCGGCCAGGGGGATCCAGGCGGCCAGGTCGGTGGAGCCGCCGATCTCGTGGCGCAGCGTGCCGCCGACGACCCGCGCCGAGTACAGCACCCGCAGGCCGTGGAAGTCGGTGCCGTCCCGCTGCAGGTAATGGATCGAGTCGATGCCGAGCAGGCCGGTGAGCTCCACGTCGTGCCCGGTCTCCTCGCGGACCTCGCGGATGGCGCCCTGCTCGGGGTGCTCGCCGTGGTCCAGGCCACCGCCCGGCAGCGTCCACCGGGCCCCCGCCGGGTCACCGGGGCTGAAGCGCGCGAGCAGGAGGTGGTCGTCCCGGACGCAGACCGCGTACGCGCCCACGCGGAGGAATCGGGGGGCGGCGCCGCCGCCGGTGTCGCCGGGGCTCTGCACGTTTCCTCCTTCGTGCCGAGCCACGGCCCGCCCACGGCTGACCGGTCGGCGCTGGCCGCTGGCGCGGCGGGGCTGCGGCGTGGGCGTGGATGGGGGCGTCGCGTATGGGGGCAAAACGTCGCCCGGGGTCGGGGGGTCCCCGGGCGACAGGAGGATCTTTCCACCGCTGACCGCGCATGGGCAATGACGGACGGGCGTGGTCCCGTCACATTAGGACATTGGTCCTGGGTCGAAGGTCCCAGGGTGGCCCGTCACGCGTCCCTTGCTTACTGGTCAGACGGACTCTTTCACAACGGCCGGCCGCCAGAAGGCCGATTGTCGGGATGTTGATGCCGGCGCCGCCGGCCGGGCCGCGGGTCAGTGCTCGAGCCGGCCGCAGCGCGGTGCCGGCCGGAGCACGTCGAAGCGGCTCGCGTCGGGAGCCACCTGAAGGAAGGTGTAGCACCGGCCGAGCTGACCGAAGGAGGCCGTGAAGTCGATGGGCGCCGGCAGCAGCCCGTCGGCGGCGTAGTCGCGGACGGCGCGCAGCCCCTCGATGAAGCGCTCCCGGGTCGGGCACCGGCCGGCCTCGGCCAGCCCGCGCAGGAACATGTCGGTCGAGATCCAGCCGGAGAGCGCGGCCTGCCTGTTCGGCGGCTGCAGGTACGGGGCGTACCGCGTCATCGCGTCGAGGAAGGCGCGGTGGCCCGGCGTGTCGAGTTCGAACGGCTGGTAGTCGACGAAGATGTAGACGCCGCTCAGCACCCGGCCGAAGACGTCCAGCAGGCTCTGGTCGTACCCGGACGGCGAGAGGATCACCCGCAGGTTGGCCCCGGCCCCCCGGGCGCCCAGCACGACCTGGCCGAACGCGGCCCCCGTGACCGCCCCGACGAGCGTGTCGACACCGCTGTCACGCACCTGCGCGCCGACGTCGGCGAAGTCGATCGGCCCGGTCGCGTCGAGGGTGCCGACGACCCGCACCCCGGCTGCCTCCAGGCTGGCGGCCAGCTCCTCGCCGAAGGCGCCCGAGGCGGCCGAGAAGCTCGACGCGGCGATCAGCGCCGTCGTCCCCCCGCGCTCGGCGACGAAGTCACCCCAGGTCGACACCGAGGCACCGTCCGCGATCATGTTCGAGTAGCTGAACATGTTGTCGAAGGTGGTCCAGGACGCCTCCAGCGACGTTCCGGTGACCGGGATGCCGCGGCTGTGCAGGAACTCCGCCGAGCCGGACGCGGCCGTGGTGGACTCGACGATCCCGAACACCTGGTGCTGGTCGACGAGCATGCGGGCCGCGGTCTCGTTGACGCTGGGCTGCGATTCGTCGTCGCGCCACGAGTACTCGATGCTCCGCCCCTGGACGCCACCGGCCGCGTTCGCCACCCCGAGCCGGGCGTCGACCCCGGCCCGGAACGGGTCGAACAGCGACGCCGCGTTGCCGGTGTTCGGGAACAGCAGGCCGAGCCGGACCTCGTCCGCCGTGACCCCCGGCACGGGCGGGCACGAGGCACCCGAACCGTGCGAGTCCGTGGCATCGGACGAGTCGTTCCAGGACACGCACGAGACACACCCGGCGGCCACGAGCAGCGCCGCGAGCACGATCGGCAGGGTCCGGAGGCGAGTCCGCAGGCGCGTGAACAGGTGCGTCCGTTGACGGCTCGCCAGGTGAGGCCGGCGCCGTGTGCGCCGGCGGCGGACGGCGGCGGACGATCCGCCTGCCGTCTCCGTGACCGGTGAGATGCGCACAGCACCACAGTGACCCAGGACGGTCACCGCACCACAGCTATCCGTTGTTTCTGTGAAATTCGACCGTTGGGTCAGCCGGGACGCAACTTTTTGGCAAGTAGCTCGGCGAGGTGATAAGCAGTCCGGCCACCGAGCTGGGCGGCCTGCGTGCGGCACGAGAAGCCGTCCGCGAGCAGCACCGTGTCCTCCCCCGCCGCGCGCAGGGCGGGCAGCAGCGCCCGCTCGGCGACGGCGACCGAGATGTCGTGGTGCCCACGCCGCATCCCGAAGTCACCGGCCAGGCCGCAGCACCCCGCCAGGGTCTCGACCTCCGCGCCGGCGGCCCGCAGCAGCGCGCTGTCGGTCTCGAAGCCCATGACCGCGTGCTGGTGGCAGTGCGGCTGCGCGAGCACCCGCACGCCGTCCAGCCGCGGAAGCCGCCACCCGCCCGCGGGGTTCCTTCCACCGGCCGGGTTTCCGCCGCCGGCGGGGCTCCTGGCCGGGCGCCGTTCGGGGCCGCCATCCTGGGTCAGCAGCTCGGCGAGCGTCCGCACGCCCGCCGCGAGCGCCTCGGCCCGCCGGTCTCCGGGGAACAGCTCGACGAGGTCGTCCCGCAGAACAGCCGTGCACGACGGCTCCAGCCCCACGATCGGGATCCCGCTGAGCGCGTAGGGGGCGAGCTGGTCGAGGGCCCGGCGCAGGCGGCGCCGCGCCCCGTCCAGTTGGCCGGTGGTGATCCAGGTGAGGCCGCAGCAGGCGGGCCGTCCGCTCGGGATCAGTACCCGGTGGCCGGCGGCGGTGAGGACCTCGACCGCCGCCCGCGCGGCGCCGGGCGCGAACGCGTCGGTGAAGGTGTCGACCCACAGCAGCACCGGTGGGTCCGTCCGGTCGCCGGTGGCGGCCGGCGCGTTCCGGCTGGTTCGCCGCCACCAGCGGTGGAACGGCTCCGCGGCGAACTCCGGCGCGGCGCGGCGGGCGTCCAGACCGCCGAGCCGGAACAGTGGACGGCGGATCGCGCCGGTGCGCAGCGCCGCGTTGACCACCCGGGGCGCGCGCCCGGCGAGACGCGTCCACCGGGGCAGCCAGCCGAGGGCGTAGTGCGCCGCCGGTCGCGGGCGACGGCGGTAGGCCCGGTGCAGCACCTCGGACTTGTACCGGGCGACGTCGACACCGGCCGGGCAGTCCCGGGCGCAGGCACGGCACGACAGGCAGAGGTCGAGCGACTCGCGCACCGCCGGATCGCGCCACTCCCGCCGCGCGGGCGCGGGGATGGCCGGCGCACCACCCGGGCCACCCGGGCCGGCGGGGCCACCGGCGGCAAGCTCCTGCAGGACCCGCGCGCGGCCCCGGGTCGAGTCCTTCTCGTCCCGGGTGGCCAGGAAGGACGGGCACATGAAGCCCCCGGACGTGGACGTGTCCGCCCGGCACTTCGCCAGGCCGACGCAGCGGTGCACGGCCTGAGTGAGGTCCCCCGCGTCCGCGGTGAGCGCGAAGCTCCCTTCCACCCGCGGCAGCGGACGGGCCCGCGGGCGGCGCAGGTCGGCGTCGAGCGGCCGTGGGCGCACGACGACCCCGGGGTTCATCAGGTCGTCCGGGTCGAAGATGTGTTTGAAGGCGGCGAAGGCCGCCAGAGCGTCCGGCGAGTACATGATCGGAAGCAGCTCGCCGCGGGCCCGCCCGTCCCCGTGCTCGCCGGTCAGCGAGCCGCCGTGCGCGACGACCAGGTGCGCCGCCGCGGTGAGGAAGGTCCGCAGCCGGCCGGGATGCTCGGCGAGCGGGAAGTCGATCCGCACGTGCACGCAACCGTCACCGAAGTGACCGTAGGCGACGCCGTCCAGCTGGTGGGCCCGCATCAGCTTGCCGAACTCACGCAGGTAGGAACCCAGGTTGGCGGGCGGGACGGCGGCGTCCTCCCAGCCCGGCCAGGCCGGGGCCCCGTCCGGGGTGCGCCCCGCCAGGCCCGCCCCGTCCTCCCGCAGGCGCCAGAGCGCCGCGGCCACAGGCCCGGCCGGCAGCACCATGGACGCCCCCGCTCCCGCGTCGGCCACGACCGCCGCCGCCGCGGCCGCGGCGTCCGACCCGGTCGGCCCGCCGACCTCGACGAACAGCCAGCCGCCGCCATCGGGCAGCGTGGGGACGGTGCCGCTCCCCCGGTGGCGGCGCACCCCGTCGACGAGGCGGGCGTCCATGCCCTCGACGGCGAGCGGGCGGTGGCCGAGCAGGCCGGGGACGGCGTCGGCGGCGGTCGCCATGTCCGGGTATCCGAGCACCGCGAGCGCGGTCGCGGCCGGTACCTCGACGAGCCCGACCGTCGCGCCGAGCACGACGGCGCAGGTGCCCTCGGTACCGACGAGAGCGCGCCCGAGATGGGCACCGCGCTCGGGCAGCAGATGTTCCAGCGAGTAGCCCGAGATCTGCCGGTCGAACCGCCCCAGCTCCGTCCGGATCACTCCGAGGTTCGCGTGGACGAAGGTGTCGAGCCCCGGCACCACCGGCCCGGCAGGCGATCCGTTGCCGGACGGTGGCGTGCCTGTCGCCGCGGCGGTGGCGGCGAAACGGCGGCCCGTGCCGTCCACGACGTCGAGGGCGACGACGTTGTCGGCGGTCCGCCCGTAGGCCACCGCGCGCGCCCCGCAGGCGTTGTTCCCGATCATGCCGCCAAGGGTGGCGCGACCGTGGGTGGACGGGTCGGGGCCGAACCGCAGCCGGTGCGGGCGCGCGGCGGCCTGCAGGTCGTCCAGCACCAGACCGGGGGCGACCTTGGCGGTTCTGGAATCCGGGTCGATGTCCGGAGTTCCGGTGAGATGCCGACTGAGGTCCATGACGACCCCGGGGCCGACCGCGTTGCCGGCGATGGACGTCCCCGCGCCGCGCACCGTCAGCGCGGTGCCCGTCTCCCGGCAGACCGCGGCGACAGCGAGGACCTCGTCGACGTCGCGCGGCAGGACGACGACCTCGGGGGTGACCCGGTAGTTGGAGGCGTCCGAGGAGTACTCGGCGCGCCGCCGCGCCGAATGATCGACCACCGGTGCCGTGCCACCCGCGGTGCGGACCACGGCGGATCCGGTGGCCGCGCGCAGCCGCGCGACCAGCTCCCGGGCCTCAGCCTCGCCCCGTGCCGCTGCGCTCCCGCTCCCGGCCGGCCGGGAGCGGCCCAGGCCCCGGCCCCGGTTCCGGCCCAGGGCGGGCTGGGCGCGGGTCGTCCGCTCCGCCCGGGAGCCCCCGGGCAGATCACCGTCGCGCATCGCGCCTCCCGTCCGCACCGAACCACACCGAGGGCCGGCCCGACACCGAGACGGCCCGTTATCGGGGCGGCCCGGCCCTCGGTAGCTCTATCCCCTGTACGCCCAGGTCGTCCCCGCCCCCGGTCGAGTCCTTCGAGTGGTGCCGCGGGCGAGGGGACGTGTCCAGGTGTTGTCGTCTCGCTGGTGAGCCGAGATCTGTCGTAGGTCTGGGAGACGATCCCGACGTACCACCGGATCATGCCGGCCCAACCAGGCGATCATCGAGTGTCTACGGGAGGTGCACATGTCGTCCAAAGCTCCGCCCCCGACCGGCCTGGCGGCCGGCCCTGGCGCCGCCGGAGCTGGCGCCGACCACGGTGATGGCTCCGGTGCTGCCGGTGGCCGCCGCGGGGCGGATCGCGGCGCCCCACTGGTCCCCACTCTCATGGCGCTCCTTCTGGCCCGTCTCACCGCGAGCCGCACGGCGCGGCGCGGGGTCCGCTTCTTCGACGACCAGGGCGGCCGGCTGGTGGCCATCGTCGCGCTGGATCTCGTCGGCGCCGTGTCCGTGGCCGTCACGCCGTTCGTGCTGCGCGCGGTCGTCGACGACGGGCTGATCGACCAGTCCGCCACCCAGGACAGAACCGCGCTGGTCGGCCAGGTCACGCTGCTCCTGGCCGCCTTCCTTCTCCAGGCGTTGCTGGGCGCCGTCTCGACCCTCGTCGGTTCGGGTGTCGGTGAACGGGTGCACATGCGCGCGACCGTCGCGATCCACGACCAGTTGCTCCGGCTGCCGTTCTCGTTCTTCCCCGGCCAGCGGCACGGCGACGTCCTGACCCTGTTCGGCGGGGACATCGCCGAGGTCCGCAGCGCGGTGTCGCTCTCCGTCCCGCGCGCGATCAGCGCCGGGGTCACCGCGGTGGTGGGCGTGGTGAGCATCGTCCTGCTGGACTGGCGGCTCGCGCTGGTCGCCGTGCTCCTGTCTCCGCTGGTCTTCGGCCTGATGACGCTGGGCCGGCGCCGCGGACGCGAGCTGACCAGGGAGCACATCAAGCTGCGCTCGGCGCACTTCGCCCTGATCACCGACACGACGAGCGTGTCGGGAGCCCTGCACGTACGGCTGTTCGGGCGCAGCATGTACGAGTCCGGCCGGCTGGCCACGATCGCCGACCAGACCCGCCGGATCTCCCTGAAGCGGATCAGGGTGTCCGCGCTGGCGCAGCTCATGTCATCGGCTGGTGCAGCGCTCGCCATCGTCGCCGTGATGAGCGTCGGCATCTGGCTCGTCAGCACCCAGCGCGCGACCGTCGGAACGCTGGTCGCGTTCGCGAGCGCGCTGCTGTTCGCCTACCGCCCGGTCACCGGCCTGGCCGAGAGCCGGGCCGACCTGATCGAGGCCGGTGTCGCCTTCGACCGGATCTTCGGGCTGCTCGACCTGGTGCCCGACCCACGGGACCTCCCCACCACCACCGCCGGGCCGGCGGGCCGGCCGGCCCCGGGCAGGTCCGCGGCGGCCGGGGCGGCGGAGTCGAGCACCGGGCTGGTCGGGGTTCCGGCTCCCCGTGGGGCCACCGGGCCGGGCGCGGGCGCGCCGGCCGCGGGGAGCGGCACGGCACCGGCCGAGGCGAGCGCGCCCACCGTCCGCGCGCCCGAGATCGTGGTGGACGGAGTGTGGTTCCGCTATGCCGGAGGCCGGCAGAACGCCTGGTCCGCCGCCGGCCGAGACGTGCGCCGCCGGTGGTGGTACGTCGCGGACGATGAGGAGGACGAGGACCAGGAACCCGAGCAGGCGGCCTCGGGTGAGGCCGCCCAGGCCGGGGAGGCCGGCCCCGCGGGCCGCTGGGCCCTGCGCGATGTCCGGCTCATCGCCGGGGCCGGCGAGAAGACGGCGATCGTCGGAGCGAGCGGCGCGGGCAAGACGACGCTCGGCTACCTCCTGTCCGGGGTGCACCGCCCCGACCGCGGCCGCCTCCTGCGCGACGACACGGACTTCGCCGACCTCACCTGGAGCGCATTGCGGGCGACGATCGGAGTCGTCCCGCAGGACCCGCACCTGTTCAACGACACGATCGCCGCGAACGTCCGCTACGGACAGCTCGACGCCACCGACGAGGCGATCACCGCGGCGGTGGTCGACTCGGGCCTCGGCCCGATGCTGGAGCGGCTACCCAAGGGCATCCGGACGAAGGTCGGTGCCCGGGGCTACCAGCTCTCGGGCGGGGAGCGCCAGCGCCTCGCGCTCGCCCGGGTCCTGATCTCCGACCCGCCGGTACTCATCCTGGACGAGGCGACCTCCCAGCTTGACGCGGCGACCGAGCACACCGTCCAGGAGGCGCTGACCCGCCTCGGGGCGGGGCGGACCCGCATAGTCATCGCGCACCGGCTGTCCACGATCGTCGACGCCGACCGCATCTACGTGATGGGCGACGGCTCCGTGGTCGAGCACGGCACCCATGCCGAGCTGATCCAGGCCGACGGCGCCTACGCGCGCCTGTACCACCGCCAGCTCCGGAAGGAGGTCACCACAGCAGGTTGAGCTGGCGGCCTCCGACCACCGGGTCACCGAGAGCGGCATCGGTGTCGGCATCGTCGGTGTCGGTGTCATCGGTGTGGGCGTGGGCGGTGTGGGCCTCGGCTTCGGTGCGACTGGTCGCCCTCGGGGCAGCGCCGGCCTCGGGTGTCGCCGGGCCACCGCGCACCGGCATCCGATGCAGGACGCCCGGGAGCTCCCCGGTGTGCACCACGGTGAGCACGCGGGTGGCCCGGGTCAGCGCCACGTAGAGATCCGCCAGGCCCCGGGTCGGGCCGGCCAGGATCTCGGCCGGTTCGACGAGGACCACCGCGTCGAACTCGAGGCCCTTGGACTCCGCGACGGTGAGGACGGCGACGGGCGCGTCCAGCAGCAGGTCCGCCTCCGCCGGCTCCCGGGTCCCGGTCGGGCGGTCGTCCGGGTCGTCGGGCTGCCTCGGCAGCGCGAGCTGGGGCACGGCAGCGCGCAGGGCGGCCCGGATCGCCGCGGTCCGCCCCGGCGGGCAGATCACGGCGACCCGCCCCCCGGCCGCCTCGCCCGCGGCCCGCACGGACTCGTCGACCACGCCCCGCAGGAGCGCCTCGTCGGCGGACGGTATCCGGACGGCGTCCGGGCGCCGGCCGGCGGAGCGGACCGACAGGGGCGGCGCGGCCGTGGGATCGGCCGCCGTCAGCACGTCGGCCGCGACGTCCATGATCTCGCTGGGGGTACGGTAGTTCACGGTGAGCCGCTCGACGGTGTAGTGGGCGCCGACAGCCGGACCCAGCAGTTCGCCCCAGCTCTCCGGCGGCCGCGGGCGGGCCGCCTGGGCGAGATCCCCGACGAGCGTCGCGGTGCGCCCCGGGCAGCGCCGCCAAAGCAGGCGCCACAGCATCGGCGAGACCTCCTGGGCCTCGTCGACGATGAGGTGGCCGAACGTCCAGGTCCGGTCCCCGGTCGCGTACTCGGCGGCGCCGCGGCGCTGGCGGGGTGCGGTCCAGCGCTCGGCGACCGTGTCGGCGTCGAGCCGGTCGTCGAGGCCGAGCATCTCCAGCACGCCGCGGGCGTACTCCCGCTCGGCCGCGCGCTCGGCGGCGGCGCGGCGCGCCTCGTCGAGGCGGGCGGCCTCCTCCGGGTCACCGAGCAGCTCCGCGGCCTCGTCCAGCAGTGCGACATCCGCCGGAGTCCAGCGGATCCGGCCGGTTTCGGCGGAGCGGGTTTCGCCGGAGCGCCGCGCCGGCGCGTCCGCCGGGCCCTCGCGCCGCAGCAGGGCGCGTTCCTCGGCGGTGAGCCGGGTACCGGCGGCCCGGGCGAGGAGCTCCGGCGAGGCGTACAGGTCGGCCAGCAGGCGGGCCGGGGTGAGCAGCGGCCACAGGTCGTTCAGGGCCCGCCGCACGCCGGGGTCCGCCCACAGATCTGAAGTGATCTCCGAGCGCTCCTCGGGCTCGAAGAGGCCACCGGGCAACCGGGAGACCACCTGGTTCGTCAACGCGCCGAGCAGCTCGCGGATGAACACGCGGCGCGCGGAGTTGTGCGGGCGGCGGCTGCGGCGGGCCCGGGTCCTGGCCCGGACAATGGTGTCGCGGTCCAGGTGCAGGTCGTGCTCGTCGTGGCGGATCCGCACCCCTCGGCCGGGTGCCCGCTGGCGGTCCCGGACCGCGCCGGCGATGACGTCGGCCATCCGTGCGTCGCCCTTGAGGGACGCGGCGGCGACCTGGTCCTCACCGGTCGCGTCCACACCGGGGAAGAGCCGTCCCGGGGTCGCGAACACCACTCCGGTCTCGCCGAGGGAGGGCAGGACCTGCTCGATGTAGCGGAGGAAGACGGGGCTGGGGCCGACCACGAGCACCCCGGACCGGACGAGCCGGTCGCGATCGGTGTAGAGGAGATATGCGGCACGGTGCAGCGCGACGGCGGTCTTGCCGGTGCCCGGCCCACCGTCGACCACCAGCACCGCGTTCGCCGCCGCCCGGATGATCCTGTCCTGTTCGGCCTGCAGCGTCGAGACGATGTCGTGCATCCGGCCCGTGCGCGGGGCGGACAGCGCCTCGAGGAGCATCGTGTCCCCGGTCGCGCCGAACCCGGCCTCGGCGCCCGCGCCGGCTTCGGGGGCAGCATCGCCCTCGGCGGCCCCCGAAGCCCCGTCGGCGGCGCCGGCCTGCGCGAGGTAGGCGCGGGGGTCGAGCGGGTCGTCGGCGAGGCCGGTGACCCGCCGACCGCGGGTGCGCAGGTGGCGGCGGCGGGTCAGGCCACGCGGATCGGCGATGGTCGCCTGGTAGAACGCGGTGGCCACGGGCGCCCGCCAGTCGACCAGGATCGGCTCCTGCTCCTGGTCGGTCAGCCCGATCCGGCCGATGTAGGTGCGCCCCCCGGCCGCGTGGTCCATCGCGCCGAAGCACAGCCGCCCCTCGGCGGCGTCGAGCCGGGCCAGCCGGTCGGCATGCGTCGCGGCGAACACGTCGCGTTCCACGATCGACTGCGGCGTGCCGGTGCCAGCCTCGAGCAGCACCTGTCGGAGTTGTCCTTTGGTGGTCTCCCGGACCTCGTCCAGCCGGCCGTAGAGGGTGTCGACGTAGGCCTGCTCACGGGCGAGCTCTCCGTCACGTGTCGTCGGCACCGGATGTCCCTTCGGGTCGGGTGGCGGGAGGCGGGTCGGGAGGAGGTCCCGGTGCGGGTACACGGGCGCCAACAGCCCACCACACCCGGATCATCCCGCCCGCCGAAGCGCACACCACGACGTGTCCCGCTGTCGACCTGCCGCGTCTCCCGGATGGGCGCCTTCGCCGGCCACGGCGCCGGCCGCTCCCCGGGAGGTCGCCGGGCCAACGCTGGCCCGGCACCAGCCGACCCCGAAGGACGGCACGCGGCTGCCGGTGGACGGATCGAGCGCGGATTCTCCTCGGCCACCCAGGCTACGTCCAGCTCGGCGCCGCGCGGCCGACGGCCGGGGTGACGGTCGCCGTGCCCGCCGTGCGGCGGAGCCCGCCGGGCCGCGTTCAGACGTGCGCCGGTGCCAGCTCACCGACGAGCGCGGACTCGAAAGCCGGCAGATCACCCGGCCGCCGGCTGCTGATCAGCGGATTGGGCCCCGACCGGCAGATCACGACCTCGTCGTCGACCCAGGTGGCACCGGCGTTGCGCAGGTCCGTCCGCAGACTCGGCCAGCTCGTGACCCGCCGGCCCCGGACGACGTCGGCCTCGATCAACGTCCACGGGCCGTGGCAGATCACGGCCACTGGAAGACCACGGTCGAAGAAGGTCCGGACGAACGGCACGACGCCCGGCTGCCAGCGCAGGGTGTCCGGATTGGCCACCCCGCCGGGAAGCACCAACGCGTCGAAGTCACCCGGGTCGGCGCCGGTGACCGTCGCGTCCACCGGGAAGGTGTCGGCACGGTCGAGATGGTGGAACGCCTGGACCGTCCCCTCCTCCGTCGAGACCAGGACCGGGGTGAACCCGGCGTCGCGCACGGCCCGCCAGGGTCCGGTCAGCTCGACCTGCTCAACGCCTTCCTTCGCGGTGAGGAACGCGACCTGGCGCGCGGTGTCCGCACGGCGGCCCGCGTCATGACCGAGATTCGTCATGCTGTTCACTCCCTCGCTGAGGTCCGTTCAGCGGCCTGGGCCCCGGTCCCGGGCAGCCTGTCCGTGGTGCCGAGGCCGTCACCCGCCGGGGGCCGCCGCCTGCCGCACGTCGTCGGCGTCGTGCTCGAGCCGGGTGCGCACCAGCGCCGCGACGAGGCGCGGTACGTCCTCGCGTTCGACGAGGTCGCTCAGGTCCCGCGGGTCGGTCGGCAGGCCCAGCTCGGCCGCCGCCGCCAGCGCCCGCTGGTCCGCGTAGGGCACCAGCTCGTCCCAGGCGGCCTGGGCCTCGCGCAGGAAGATGTCCGCGCCGACCGGCCCTATCCCCTTGATCTTCTGGAGCAGGACCCGCTCACGGTCCGGGGTGCGCTCCGCCGCGTCGCGCAGGCGCCGGATGTCGCCGTCGTAGGTGTCGAGCAGGTAGGCGCAGGCGTCGCCGAACGTGCGCGAGGTGCTCTCGTCGTAGCGGGCGTACCCGCTGCGGTTGAGCACGCGGGCCCGGTCCGCCCACGACGCCTCACCCAGGGCGGCCGCGGACGTCCACCCCTGCTCACGCAGCGCACGGAACGCGCCGACGGCGATCGGCGTGCGGATGCGGGCGCTCGCGAGCAGCGCGAACACCAGCAGTCCGAACATCGACTCAGCCGTGTCGGCGGGGACGTCGACGTCGATCTCCTCGGCGTACGTGCGGCCGTGCCGGGCGAGCAGCTCACGCACGATCGCACCGGTGTCAGTTCCAGCCATGAGACTGGGCTACCCGCGACGGTCCCCCGCACTCCCGGGCCGCCTGCCGGCGCCGCGCCAGCGCAAGGGCCGGCACCGCGGCGGCCCGCGGCGGCCCGCGGTCGGAATCACCGGCGTGCTAGGCGAAGGCGAACTCCCGGATCAGGCGGACGAGCTCGTGCGGGCGATCGCTCTGCACCGCGTGGCCGGCGCCGTCCACCACGACGGAGCGCAGCGCCGGCAGACGGCGGTGGAACTGCTCGACGTCGTCATCATGGACGAACCGGGACAGCGCCCCGCGCACGAGCAGTAGCGGGACAGTGATCGTGTCCACCTCCTCCCACAGGCTGTCCATGCCGGTCACCTCGGTCGTCGCGCCGGGGCCGCCCAGGTCGTAGCGCCACGCCCACCGGCCGTCGGCGCGCTGGTAGGCGTTGTGCCGCACACCGCGGCGGACGCCCGAGGCCGGCCGGTTCGGGCTGAGCCGGACCGCCGCGTCGGCCATCTGCTCGAACGAGTCGTAGGTGGGCTGGCCGCCGACCAGTGCCACCGCGCCGCGCTCCGCGGTGTTCATCGCCCGGCTCCGGTCGGCCGACTGGGGGGTGACGTCCACGATGACCGCGCGCCGGCACAGGTCGGGCCGGGTCGCGGCGAGGTGGATGGTGGTGGCGCCCCCGAGGGACATGCCGACGATGACCGCCGCGTTCGGCGCCAGCTCACCCAGCGCCGTCGCCACCGCCGCGCCGCTCGCCCACGGACCGTAGTTCCGGTCCGGACGCCGGAACGACCGGCCGTGACCGGGCAGGTCGAAGGCGATCGCGGGCCGGCCGAGGGCCAGCGCGACCGAGTCCCAGGTATGGGCGTTCTGACCGCCGCCGTGCAGGAACACGATCTCCGGGTCGGCCGTCCCCCATCGGATGTGGCTCAACCGCCGCCCGGGTTCGACCTCCACGTGGCCGCGGGTGACCTCCGGCCGGCCCTGACGGGGGATGCCCAGCTCCTCGGCGTTCTCGTGGAGCAGCCCGAACTCGTCGTAGTCGTCGCGCTCGTAAGCCTGGTCGTGGTTGTGGTCGTGCTCTTCGGCGTCCAGCGTGCTGTTGATGTTCGGCAGATCGGCCATGATCCCGCCTCGCTCTCGTCACCGCCTGTTCGACCGCCCGGCACCGCCCGACGCGGCGGCCGACGGATCGTCAGGGGAGAATGTAGGACCCATCGGCGCGACACGTACCGGTCCGGACGGCCGGGGCAACGATCCGGACGGCCGGGGCAACGAGAGGAACCCATGAGCGGCTTCAGCCTCGACCTCACCGACGAGCAGACTGAGCTGCGGCGGTGGGTGCACGGCTTCGCCGCGGACGTCGTCCGCCCGGCGGCGGCCGAGTGGGACGAGCGGGAGGAGACTCCCTGGCCGGTGATCCAGGAGGCCGCCAAGATCGGCCTCTACAACTTCGACACGCTGGCCACGCTGTGGGCCGAGGAGACCGGCCTGGGCCTGCCACTCCTCTCCGAGGAGCTGTTCTGGGGCGACGCGGGCATCGGAATGTCGATCATGGGAACGTCGCTGGCGGTCGCCGGGATCGCGTCGGCCGGCACGTTCGACCAGCTCGGCGAATGGGTGCCCCAGTGCTTCGGTGACGCCGCCGACCCGAAGGTGGCCGCGTACTGCGTGTCCGAGCCCGAGGCCGGCTCGGACGTCTCGTCGATGCGGGTCCGTGCCCGCTACGACGAGGCGACCGACGAATGGGTGATCAACGGCCAGAAGGCGTGGATCACGAACGGCGGCATCGCGAACGTCCACGTGGTCGTCGCCTCGATCGACCCGACGCTGCGCGGCCGCGGCCAGGCCGCGTTCGTCGTCCCGCCCGGCACCCCCGGGCTGAGCGGGAACAGGAAGATCAAGAAACTCGGCCTGCGGGCCTCGCACACCGCCGACGTCTTCCTCGACGACGTCCGGGTGCCCGGCCGGTGCCTGCTCGGCGGCAAGGAGAAACTGGACGAGCGGCTCGCCCGCGCTCGCGAGGGCTCCCGCTCCGCCGGCCAGGGCGCCCTGCAGACCTTCGAGATGACCCGCCCCACGGTCGGCGCGCAGGCGGTGGGCATCGCCCGGGCCGCCTACGAGTACGCGCTGGACTATGCCCGCCACCGCGAGCAGTTCGGACGTCCGATCATCACCAACCAGGCCGTCGCGTTCGCGCTGGCCGACATGCGGATGGAGATCGACGCGGCCCGCCTGCTCATCTGGCGCGCCGCGTGGATGGGCCGCAACGAGCGGCGCTTCGAGGCCGGGGAGGGCTCGATGTCGAAGCTCAAGGCCGGCGAGGTCGCGGTGTGGGCGACCGAGAAGGCGGTGCAGATCCTCGGCGGCGCCGGCTACAGCCGCGAGCACCCGGTGGAGCGCATGTACCGCGACGCCAAGATCTACACCATCTTCGAGGGGACCTCGGAGATCCAGCGGCTCGTGGTCGCGCGGGCCATCTCCGGAATGCGCCTCTCCTGATCCGCGGATGGCGGCGGTCGGAGCCGCACGGCGCACGGATTTACCGGATTGAGTCGCGGAATCCCGGCAACATACGGGGTCTGCCGACGTGAAGCAGTCTTCAATCTGGCGTAGGCCGGACCGCCGACGCGGTAACGGGGGCGATGTCGGGGGCATCGACTGCGTCTGGTGGTCCGGCCGGGGGCGCGTCAGCCGCCGGTGAGGTTCGCCGCGCTGACATAGGCCACGCTCGCGTGGCTGTCGACCGGGCGGCCCGACCCGTCGACGCACCGGACGGTGGCGGTCACGTCGTTCGGCTTGAAGCCCGACGTCCAGTTGTCCACCGAGCACCTCGAGGTCGGCTCGCCGTAGGCGGTCACGCTGAGGTGATCGGGCGTCCCGGCGACGCCGGGAAGGACCACCTCGTAGACGCCGACTCCTGTGCGCCGCACCGTGTTGACCGACCCGGCGCTGTTCGCCGAGTAGCGCGCCCAGGCGTCGACCGGGTCCCCGAGCGGCGCCGGCTCGAGGGGTCCGCCGTCGCGGACAATGCCGGTGAACAACTGCGCGAAGTCGCTCGCGCCGGTCGGCACCAGCGCGTTCCGGTCGGTGTACAGCAGGACGAACGGGGTGTCCGCCAACGTCGTGCCGTCGGCGCAGCCGACCAGGACGGACTGCCGGTCGGCCTTGACCTCCCGGCCGAGGACGTTGCACCCGGCGGCGGAGGTACCAGCCGCGTTGACCTGGAGGTTGTTCCCGGGGCGGACGAACTCCGACCCGACCAGGTCGACGGCATAGCGGCCGGTGCCGAGACGGTGGACCTGGACCATGCCGGGCCCGGACACGCTGTAGGCGTCGCGGGGCCGGGAGTCAGCGCGGCCGCCCTGGTCGAGGTGCACGTACGCATATGGAGGATCCCCGACCGATGGACGGTGGCCCTCGGGTGCGTAGGTGAACAGAAGACTGAACCGGGAGTCGACGAAGTCACCGGACGGACGGCGGCAGGCCAGGTTGACGCGCTCGTCCAGCCGCCCGGGCGGCCCGGACGCCGATCGCGCGCCGGTCACCGCGCCGGGCTCGCCCGGTGGTGGCGCCACCGCGTCCCAGTCGACGATGTGGCAGTGGGCCGGCGCGGCCGCGTCGGTGACGGCACCGGACGGCGCGTCGGCGTCGGCATCCGCGGCGCCGGTCGTGGCTGGGTTCGGGCCGGTGCCGGTTCGGCCGGCCGCGGCGGGCCCGCCGATCGCGGTCGCCAGGGCGACTCCGCGCCGCCGCGACACGCCCAGGCCGGGGAAAACCACGCTGTACCGGCCCACGGCCGTACGGGAGATCACCGGTCGGGCCTCGGCCAGGGCGTCGACGACCTGCCAGCTCCCGGCCGCGGCGGAGTCGGGGGGCTCCAGCGGAGCCGCGGGCGACACGACGTCGGAGCGCAGGAAACCCCAGCGGGGGCCGATGGGATCGCCGCTCCCGGCACCGCCGTTCCCGCCGTCACCGGGCCCGCCGGCCGCGTACGCGGCGGGGTCATCACGGACGGCGGCGAACGTGACGAGCGTCACCGCGGTGATCAGCGCCAGGACGGCGAGCACCGCGCTGGTCACCGTGGCCCGACTAAAACGCGGCACGCGTCCAGCCCTTTCGTCGTCGGCGCTCGCGACCGCGGCCGTGCCCACCCCATCCGGGCGCGAGGTACGTCGTAGCCGAGAATGGCACAACTGTGGGTGCATCCGCACAGAGGCCCCGGGCATGCATGTAACAGGCCCAGATCATCAGGTACCCGACAGATCAGCGCGGCTGCGGCGGGTGAAACGGTCCGTGGCCGGCGGGTCCCTCCGCGCCCGCCGCCGCGCCGAAGCGGGCCGCCGGGCGGCGACAATCACCGTGCCGACATCACCCCGGCGACCTGCAGGAGGACATTCCATGGGACGGTTCAGGCCGATTTTCCGCCGCGGTGGCCTCGGCTTTCTGCTCGCGGTTCTGGCGGCGACCGGGGCCGCGTGCCAGCCCGGTCCGGTGCGCGGCCCGGGCGGTGGGGCCGATTCCCCTCCCGCGGCCGACACAGATGCCACACCACGCCCGGACCCGGAAGACCTACGCCGTGTCTCGGCGGAAATAGAACGCCGGGTCACGTCCTATGCCCAGACCCATGACACCTCGTACTCCTTCGGGGTCTACATCGATTCCGGGATAGGACGGGTCATCCTGGAGACCGACGCCCCCGCGAACGTGACGGACCAACTCGTCGGCGCCGACGCCGATCTCGTCCAGATCCGGCGGGAAAAGGTCGAGGACTACTAGCCGCGGACATCACCGCACAACGCACTGTTTGTGCGGCTTGCCTTGTCAAGAAGGAGACAGGCGTCGAAACATCGACGCTCCGAACCACCTCGGTACTGTGCCGACGATCTCCAGTGATTCGGAGAGATGCACCAGGTGGGCAGACAACCTGAACGCATCCGACAATCGTTCTGCAGATTTTCGGAGAGTACATAGGTGAGAAATTCCAGATCGAGGCTCCGCTGGGGCGGAGCCGGCCTGGCGATGGCCGGATTCACCGTGATCGCGAGCACGATTCCGGTGTACGCCGCGAACTCGTCAGGCGACAGCAAGGCGACCATCGCGGTCGACAACGCAGTGGCCGCTCCGGCCGCGGATGCCACCTTCGCGACGGACCAGGTCGCGGCCGATCTGGCCGCGACCTCAAGCACGATCGGGTCGAAGGTCGTCTCCTTCGTCCAGGCCAAGGGCACCTCCTACACCTTCGGCGTCTACGCCGATCCCGACCTGGGCAAGGTCATCGTCGAGACCGACGCGCCCACGCGGGACGTGGCCGCGCTGCTCGGCAAGGACGCGAGCCAGGTCGTGGTCCGCAAGGGGAAGGTCACCGACCTGTTCAGCCGGCGCGACGACATCCCCGCATTCTGGGGTGGCGCCGGGATCAGGTCCGGTGGGGCCATCTGTTCCTCGGGCTACACCGTCGCCAACTCGGCGAACACCCGCTACCAGGTGACCGCCGGGCACTGCGCGCCCAACGGCGCGACCGAGGTCACGGAGCTGGGCAACCGCACCTTCGGCGTCGTCAGCGGCAACGGTCTGCCCAGCAAGGACATGGAGCTGCTCGGCGGCCAGTCGTACGGATCGTTCATCTACGGCGGCGGCGTCAACAGCAGCACCGGTTACCACGTCGCCGGCGCCGGCAATCCCGTCGTCGGTTTCACCAACTACTGCCACAGCGGCCGCACGACGGGTGAGAACTGCGGGCACACCGCGCAGAGCGTCACGGCCACCGTCTGCACCAGCAGCGGCTGCAAGTCGCCCGTGGCCGCCTTCACCGGCGGTGTCCTCCCACAGGGCGGCGACTCCGGCTCGCCGTTCTTCGTCGGCTCCACCAGCGGCACCGACAAGCACATCCGCGGGCACGTCATCGCGGGTAACGGAACCACCTCGTACGCCGAGCTGTGGAACAACGTCGCGGCACGCTACGGCGTACATATCGTGACATAGTTCTCGCACGCCTGTTCACGAACCGGTCGGCCCCGAGCGCACTCCTCTCGCCCGGGTCCGGCCGGTCTCTCGTTTCAAGGCCCACCACCTACCGGAACGCCGTTTTCCCGTCCACCGGCCGCGCGCCGGACGACAGGCGTCACGCGGCCCGGCAGCGCACACACAGGCATCCGAGGCACGCTTTACGGGAGGTGGTGGGCCGGGCATTCCGGCCAGGAGACCGTCGACAGTCGGGGGCCCGCCGGGTCCGGGGCTGTCGACGTGGCTCCGCCGGCCGTCGAGGCGGCCCGGACCTGGCTGTTCCCGCCCACCGCCCGGTACCTGTTCCCGCCCACCGCCGGTGGCCGTCCCGGTGGGCTGCCGCGCGGGTACGCCACCCGGAACAATCGCACAGCATTGTCGGAGCACCGACACCGACCCCGCGCCGGCGGGCATGTCCGCCCAAAGACAGCCGGGCGGGGTGCGCTTTCACCACCGCCCCCGCATACAGTGATGCCGACTGCACAGGATTCTCTTCCGATTCGCGGGAATGGCGCTCGGACCCAATTCTGTGGTAGTGATCTACCGATAGTGAACAGACTCCGGTACACGGCGGCGATCCTCACATGAGGCACTCGACCCGCCACGGCAGGTGAGGGTGGGCTCGATGTCATCGGATGCCGGTGTGACGGCGAGGACCGTTCCGCTCGGCGCGGACGATCCCCGTGAACTCGGTTCGTACCAGTTGCTGAGCAAGCTCGGCCAGGGCGGCATGGGCACGGTCTACCTCGGCCGGTCGCAGCAGGGCCGCTATGTCGCGATCAAGGTGATCCGCGCCGACGTGGCCGACGACTCCGAGTTCCGCGCCCGGTTCCGGCTCGAGGCCGAGACGGCTCGCCGGGTCGCCCGGGTCTGCACCGCGGAGGTCCTCGACGCCGACCCGGACGCGCCCCAGCCCTACCTGGTCACCGAGTTCATCGAGGGCGAGACCCTCTCGCGTTTCGTCGCCCGCAACGGCCCGCTCGCCGACGCCAACCTCGAGCAGCTCGCCGTCGGGGTGGCGGCGGCGCTGACCGCGATCCACCGGGCCGGCATCGTGCACCGCGACCTCAAGCCGTCGAACGTCGTGCTCTCACCGTTCGGGCCCCGCGTCATCGACTTCGGCATCGCCCGCGCGCTGGACGCCGCCACGAACCTCACCGGTGACCTCCAGCAGCTCGGCACCCCCGCCTTCATGTCCCCCGAGCAGATCGAGGGCGGGACCGTCACCCCGGCCGTCGACATCTGGGCGTGGGGCGGTGTGGTGACCTACGCCGCCACCGGGCGCTACCCGTTCGGGGACGGCAACGCGCAGGTGCTGCTCTACCGGGCGTTGCACGAGGAGCCGCGGCTCGACGGCGTCGACCCGGCGCTGCACCCCATCGTCTGGCACGCGATGCGCAAGAACCCGACCACCCGGCCGACCGCGCAGCAGCTCATGCTTCGCCTGCTCGGTGACTCCGGCGAGGACGCCGACGCCACGATCGACCCGCGCGAGGTCACCAACGTCCTGCAGGGCTGGAACCTGCCCGTGCCCGGCAGCGGCCCGGCGGAGGACGGCCCGACGATGGCCACCACGGCCGGGACCCAGGGCCCCGCCGGCTACAGCAGCACCGAGGCCCCCACCAGGCTGCCGACCGGCGTCGGCAGCCGACCGGGCGCCCAGGGCGGCTTCCACCCCCAGGCAGGCGGCCCGACGCCCCCTGCGCAGGGCGGCGACACTCCGGGTACGGGCGGCACGGGCGGCGCGCCAGCTAAGAAGCGCCGCACGCCCGTAATCGTCGGCGCCGCGGCGGCGGTCGCGGCGGTGGTCGTCGCCGCGACCCTGATCGCGACCAGCGGCGGCGACGACAGCGACGACAGCTCCACCGCGTCCAGCGGGTCAGCCCCCGCCAGCGGCGGGGCCGCGTCCGGGATTCCGCAGGCGGCAACCCCGCTCGACCTCGACACGATGGTCTTCGCCAGCGACCAGAACGGCAACTACGACCTGTTCACAGGCCGCGTTCCCCCCGCGCAGGGGGAGCTCGCGGACATCAAGCCGATCACCACCGCGGCCGAGAACGACATGCTGCCCTCGATCAGCAAGGATCGCCGGACGGTCGTCTTCTTCCGCAAGGGCTCGCCCAACGCCCTCTACGCGGTGGCGGCGGACGGATCGGGGTCCCCGGTGAAGCTGTTCACCAGCGGCCCCGCGGCGAAGCTGACGATCGCCGACGACGCCCGGCCATCGCTGTCTCCGGACGGCAAGTTCCTCGTCGTGCGGTCGACGACCGATGAGTCCGGATTCCCGAACCCGGGTCTGTATGTGGTCTCGCTCGACGGCTCCGGGTTGTTCCGCCTCGGCGCCAAGCCCCAGGCGACCGACCCGGCCTGGTCACCGAGCGGTGAGCTCATCGCCTACTGGTCGTCCGAGACGGAGAGCGACCGCGGCTTCATCGTGACGATCCCGGCGAGGCCCGACTCCCAGCCGACGCCGATCACCAACGGCCAGGGCAACCGGGACGCCGACCCGACCTTCTCCCCGGACGGCAAGCGGATCGCCTTCAGCCGCGAGGTCGACGGTGACCTCGAGATCTACCAGATGAACACCGACGGCTCCCAAGTGGAGCGTGTCACCGCCGAGCCGGGGCGGGACCAGGATCCGGCCTACTCACCCGACGGAAAGCTCCTGAGTTTCACCGGCGAGCGGGGCACGCCGCTCCGCCGGGTCTACCTCACGGACCCGGCGGACACGACCGCGGCGGACCGTCTCCTCACCAGCACCGCAGGCTTCCACATCCGCTGGGCGAGCGGCTGACCAAGCCTCACCCCTCCCCACGGGGAGGACCGCCTCCATCCCGAACAGCGTGATCGCCTGACGCGAGACACAGCGTCAGGCGATCACGCTGTTCGGGATGGTTCTGGTTTCAGCCCCTCGACAGCGGTACTTGCGGTCCCGATGGCGGACCGACACCGTTTACCCCGGTGTGCCGGGAAGTCTGGTCGGCGAAGCGAGCTGTGTTGCGCCCCGCCGTGTTAGTCGACCTTCCCTGGAGACCTCTGGTCATCCTTGAGCGCGTTGCCGTGTCCGAGCCCGAAGACCGGTCGTAGCCCACTCCGGTCCCCTGCCCGGTTCCTTCCATGAGCTGCCGACGTCTCTGCCGTTGGCAGTGCTGCGGTGAATCGTTTTTCGATTCTCCGAGAAGGACGCCGCGCTCACCGACCTGATATCCGCCGACCTGACGCCACCAACGAAATGAGACATGGAGACGGTCGTGTTGGCCGTCGCGGCCGATCTGAGAGTGAGACGCGACATGGCAGGGTTCTGCTGGGCGGAGTGTTCGGGTTCGACCAGGGCGGCATGGCCACGGTTCTTCCTGGTTCAGTGCTCATGACGACCGTGGTGCTGACCTGCTGGACGCTTTCCGGCGGGGAGCCCTGAGCGAACAGTGCCACCTGCCCGGGCTGGCCTGGTCAGGAACACCTCACCGGCCGGAGCTGGCGAGGCGGCGCCGGATTCGCGAAGCCAGATGGTTCGGATCGTGCAGGTCGCTCCAGGTGAGCCACAGGGTGCTCATGCCGAGGTCGGCCAGTTGCGCCTGTAACCGGCTCCGGTGGGCGGTCTGCCGCTCCCGGGCCGGCGGGGCCGCGAGCTCGTAGGTCTGCACCGCCAGCCCGGCCGACGGCCAGGCGAGATGCACCCGCTCACCGGCCCGGCCGGTGGCCGGACCGGGCGGCGCCCACCGGACCGCCTCCGGTTCGAGGCCCGCCTCGGCCAGGGCCAGGCGCACCCGCGACTCCAGCGGGGTGCCCGCGCGCCCGTCCACCAGGTCCCATAACCGGGTGATGCCGGGTGGCCCCTCACCTGCGTCGTTGCGACGCAGCACCGCCTCCTTCAGGTCCACGTAGTCGGACGAGGGACGCACCGCGCCGAGAGCCGCCCCGGAGGTACCGCGACCGTTCGGCCAGCCGAGGTGCAGGAGAGCGTCCAGCATCGGTACGGAGATCGCGCGGTCGAGGCGGAGGATGATGTCCTGCAGCGTGCGGTGGGCGGTTGTCGCCTCGATGCCGGCGAGGTCCGTCGTCTCGCCTGGCGTCAGCTCCATGCAGTGACGCCGGCAGCCACGCCGGCCGCGGAACGCGGCCCCGCCCGGGAAAGCGACGTCGACGGGCTCGGTCGTGCCCTGGGGTGGCAGACCGGGGAGCCCGTGCAGCCGGGCCGCGGTCAGTAGGCAGACCGTCCCGCCGGCGGCCGCGAGCGCGGCCCGAGCATGGGCACGCACCCGGTCGCGCACCGGAGGGATGACGAGGGTGCCACGGATCGGGGTGTGCCAGCCGTGGGCCCGCCGGCGGGCGGCGATCGCCCCGTCGGACAGGCCGAGCCCGCGGGCCTGGCTACGGGTGATCATGTCGTCCTGCCTCCGGGCCAGGGCGACGACTCGGTCGTTAACGTCCGGCATGCGCCCGAGTCTGCGCCGCCACGCGGCACGCCGGCCGGCCCCGGCCGCCGGTGTGGACGACCAGATCCCGTACGAGCTTGTCCACCGGCCGGCCGGCCGGCCGGAACACCGAAGGGGCGGTGCCCACCCTGGTCGAGGGTGGGCACCGCCCCTTCGAGCGTGCCGTGTGTGCGCGACCGCGACCGCGCTGGCGGTGGGGTGGCGGTGGCGCCTAGCGGACGGGAGCGGCCGGGCGGCGCTTCGCCGTCTTCGGGTCCATCCGCCGCACCAGCAGCGAGGTGACGATCACGCAGATGGTGCCCACCGCGAGGGCACCACCGAGGTCGATCAGGAACTGGGTGCTCGTGAAGTCGTACAGCGGGTCGGCCGGGAAGTCCGGGTTGATCGGAGTGCCGAAGCCGGAGATCTTGTTCAGGTCGATCACCGAGGCGAGGGCGGCGAAGCCCCACCGGGCCGGTGCGATCCAGCTGGCCTGCTCGAGGCCGCCCGTCCCCTCCGCGGGAACCAGACCGCCGGAGAAGACCAGCTGGGCCATGGTGATGAGCACCAGCAGCGGCATGGTCTTGTCCGCGTTGTCGACCAGCGCGGAGATGACCAGGCCGAGCATGGCCGAGGCGAGCGACAGCGCGATCACGGCGACCGCGGCCTCGAGGAAGGGGAAGCCGAACAGCCCTTCACCCATCTTGCGGCCGGCCAGCGCGATCGTCGTGAACACCAGGGCCTGCAGGGTCGTGACCAGGGTCAGAACCAGGACCTTCGAGCCGATATAAGCCGTCCGGGATAGGCCGATCGCCCGTTCTCGGCGATAGATCGGTCTCTCCTTGACGATTTCTCGTACCGAGTTCGACATGCCCATGAAACAGGCACACAGTGTTACGACCAGTAGGACCGTCGGGGCGTCTCTGTTGGGCCCGTCCGCTTGCACCACCAGATCCCCGGGGATTGCTCGTGGGATCGCCCCGAGAAGGAACGGGAAAGCGATGATCAGGCGTAGGTAGGACTTGTCGGAGGCGACGACGGCCATCGTCCGTCGACTCAGCGTGACGAGCTGAGAGATGACCGACTGCTGCCGGATGGACGGCAGGTCCTCGGGCGCCGGCCGCGCCGACGGCGCGGTGATCGACGCCGGGACGTAGTACCGCGACTGCCGGAACCGGGCCGCCGACTCGGCACCCGGGGTCGCCTCGAGGGTGAGGAAGACGTCCGGGTAGTCCTTCGCGCCGAAGAAGGGCAGGGCGTCGCCGGGCGGGCCGAAGTAGGCCACGTAGCCACCGGGCGCGAGGACCAGCACGTAGTCACAGAGGTCGAGCTGGGCGACGCTGTGCGTGACGACGACGACCGTACGGCCGTCGTCCGCCAGCTTGCGCAGCGACTCCATGACGTTCTTGTCCATGCCCGGGTCGAGACCGGACGTCGGCTCGTCCAAGTAGAGCAGGGTCGGCCTGGTCAGCAGCTCCAGGGCGACCGAGGTCCGCTTACGCTGACCACCGGACAGCCGCGACACCTGGGTGTTCGCGTGGGCGGTCAGGCCCAGCTCGGCGAGGACCTCGTCGACCCGCTGCCGACGCTCGGCCTTCGTCGTGTCCGGCGGGAACCGCAGCTCGGCGCCGAACTCGAGCGCCCTGCGGACGGTCAGCGACGTGTGCAGCAGGTCCTCCTGCGGCACGTAGCCGATCCGGCGGCGCAGTTCGTCGTACTCGGAGTACATGTCCCGCCCGGCGTAGCGGACGTTGCCCTTGTCCGCCGGGCGGAACCCGGTCAGCGCGTTGAGCAGGGTCGACTTGCCGGCACCGGACGGGCCGACCACGCCGAGCAGCGCACGCCCGGGAAGCTTGAAGGTCATGTCGTGCATGAGCTGCTTCTCGCCGGCCCAGACGTTCAGGGCATCGGCCTCGAAGCTGACGTCGCCGGAGTCGAGGTACTCGACGAGAAGCTCGCCCTCGAGCTGGAAGACGTGGTGGCCGATGGCGATCACGTCGCCCTGGCTCACGTTCGCCCGGCTGATGCGGCGCCCGTTGACGAAGACGCCGTTGGCCGAGTCGAGGTCGGCGATCTGCAGCCCGTTGCGGTTGATGTAGAGCTCGGCGTGCCGGCGGGAGGCCAACAGGTCGGTGATGACGATGTCGTTGTCGCGGGCCCGGCCCAGCGACATCGTGCCCTGCCGGAGCCGGTAGGTCGTCCGGCGCTCGTGCTCCTGATCCAGGCTCGTCGAGCCGGACGGCGTCCGTGCCGGGTCGTAGCCGCTGCCGCCACGGCCGCCGCCGCCGGCGGCCGGCCCGGTCGGCGACGACGAGCCGCGCCCGCCGCCCTGGCCCCGGGTCGGGGCGGTGGGCCGCGGGGGCTGGTAGCCGCTGGAGCCGGGCAGCATCGTCTGCATGTCGTAGCCGGCCGGGTCGTACTCGGGCTCGTCGTCGAACCCGCCGCGCGCGGCGGGGAACTCGGGCATGACCACGACCTCGGGCCCGCTGGGAGTGCCGAGCCGGAACCGGACCTCGCCCTGTACGCTCACCGACTCGGGCATCCGCTGGCCGTCGACCCAGGTGCCGTTGGAGCTGATGTCGCGGACGGACCAGCCCGATCCGGTCTGCTCGACCAGCAGGTGCCGTCGGGAGACGCGACTGTCGGCGATGACGTAGTCCGCGGTCCGAGCACGTCCGATGATGAACTGCTCACCTGCCGGCACAGTGGCGGCACCGGCCTCGGTGACGACTCTCAGATACGTCGTCTGCACGACTCTCCCCCTTCACGACGGGACGCAGGCCGGGATGCCCCGCCGAAATCCTCTTCTGCACATCGTCCGGATCGGTCTCCGGACGGGACGGGCAACGGTGCCACCACCGGTGGATCCTCACTACCTTGACCGATCTTGCGGGATGCCGCAGATCGTAGCGTCGGGTGTCGACCTTGATCCAGCCCGGGTGACGCGAGCGCCGTCGAACGGGCCGCTTCAGCCGTTTCTGGAGCCGACACCTCTAACCCTCCTCGCGTCGTTCGTTCACTTCCCGGTGCCTTTCATATCTCGCCAGCAGCGGAGCTGTGACCGAGTGTGGCAAGTCCGGCACGAGCACCGGCGACGAGGACGGGATCGGTGCACCACCGACAATGCCCGTCCGGAAGACCCGGGAGCAGCTTCTGTCGCCGATCTGACCCGCTACCGTACGCGCCCGCAGCCCGCGCGGACACCCCTCCGCCGCGATCTCCATGGTGCCCGTGGACGCCACCGCGGGGGGCACTGTGGCCGCCCCCCGCCGCGGGAGCTCCGCGGCCCACCACCGCCCGGCGCCGCCGGGCGGCCCGGCGGCCACGACCCCGCGCCGGGGCCTCTGGCCAGCCCTCGACGCGGCGATACGCCCGAATTATCGGGATCTTGCGGGTCACTGCCCGCCAGCCGACTGAGGGGCGGCCGGCAGGATGACGTCCTTGGCCGTCGCGGTGAGTGAGAGGCCCGAGGCGTCCGTCGACGCCGCGACGATGTTGAGGTCGAACGGCAGTCCGGCGATCGGGACGGGGATCGAGTCGAGCCGAAGACCCGCGGGGAGCGGGATGTTGGCGTTGATCGCGCCCTTCAGCGACAGCTCCGACGGCACGAGGGTGAGCGCGTTGTCCTGAACCTCGAAGGTGGTCACGCCACCGATCTCCTGCGATCCGAGAAACCCGGTGTCGATCCGGCTGGAGATCTCGACCCGGTCACCGCCGTCCACCGGGTTGACCTGAACCGGCGGATCCTGCTTCGCGAGGTAGGTGTTCAGGTCGTCATAGCTGATCCGAACCGTCGCCCGGACGTCGTCCACCGGCACCTCGCCAACGTTGTCGGAGAGTGCGTCGCCGAGCGGTACGTGAAGGCCTTTGAGATTCGCGTGGACCTGCGAGATACGCGGGCCGGGGGTTGGTATTCCCTCGATCGTGACGCCGATGTCCTTGAACTTTCCGAACAGCACCTGGGTGAGGAACGGGAAGCCGCCGATGGTGACGTTCTTCACCGTCGGCGGAGTCGCGCCGGGCTCCAGGCTCTCCGCGACGCTGACCTCGATCTGCTTGACCATCTGGTCCTTGGCGATCGCGACCGCCACCCGGTCGCCCACCACGAAGAGCACAAGGAGGACCACAACAACGATCGCGAGGATGCGCCCGCGGCGCCGCCGCCGAGCGGGCGCCGGGCCCGGCTCCGGGCCCGAGCCACCCGGCGGACCACCGGGGCCGCCCGGCAGACCCCCGCTGTCGGACGCGGCCGGGTAGGCCTCCCCGTAGTTACCGTTCCCGGGCACCGGGCGGACATGGCCGCCGCTGTCGGTGTAGGTACCCGCGGCCTGACCAGGCTGGCCGTACTGGGGGCCGGTCGCACCAGGCCGCGGGGACTGACCGGAGGCCGGCCCCGTCCACAGGTCACCCGGCCCGACGGGCGCCGTCGGAGCGGGCGCCGCCGCGCCAGGGGCCCCGGCACCGCGCCGGACCGCGTCGATGGCCCCGCCGAGCGTGGGCTCCGTCATCGGGGGCACGTGATCGTGCTCCGGCTGCTCGTCGGCAGGGCGCACCGGACGGCCGGGGCGGAACGCGTCCGCGGGTGGTGGCGGACCGGCCGGGCGGAACGCGTCCGCGGGTGGCGGCGGGGCCGCCGGGGCTCCTGGCCGGGAGCGGCGCCGCACGTCCTGGGTCGGCCTGGTGCCGCCCTCGCCCCCGCCGGATCCCCCGGGGGGCATGACATTGGTGGCGTCCGCGGGCTCCTGCCCGTCCCCGCCGCGCCCGTGGTTCACCGGAACATCTCCCGCTCCGCGCCACGTCGGGGCCTCCGGCGTGGCGCCGCCGTGTCACAGTCGGTCATGTCGAGTCGTCCACCGCCCCGATCAACGATCGGCGTGGCCCGGCCGGCGGCACGGCCCCGCACGCATCGCCCCACAGCCCCGGGGCCCCGTGCCTGGCCGGCACGGGCCCGATCGGGCGGCGGAAACGAGGTGACGGTCGGCGGCACGGTGACGGCCGAAGCACTCGACCACGAGCCTTCGACCGGCCGGGCCGCCGTCCGAACCGTCGGCCCATCAAAAGATGGTCGCACGTGGGGCGGCTGGACAGCGGTGTCGGGTCCGATCACCTGTGTTGTGTACGTGTCGGATTACCGACCCGGACATTCGTCGGTGACGCGCTGTTCCATGACTCGCGGCGAAGTGCCCCGTTCGATCCGTTTTCCGTGCGTTGTCCACCCGAGCCGGACGGTGCCGCCAGAACCGGCGATGTCCGGCCGGGCGGGGCCGGGCGGGGCCCGCGGGCCGCCGGCGGCATCGTCAGGTCAGACCTCCAGCGGGAGCTGGGCGGCGCCGCGGCGCCGGCGCGGTGGGGCGGCGAGGCGGAACGCCGTCCCGCCCGGAGCCGCGAACGCGTGCCAGAAGTGATCGGCGACGGCTTCCGGCAGCAACGGCCCGGACAGCCCGACCCGGCCGTCGAGCACCACCGTGCGCAGGCGAACGCCCTGGGCGGCGAGCCCGGGAGCCATCGCCCCGCCCATCGCCGCCAGGCCGGCCTTGCCCACCGCGAGCGCGAAACGCCCCGCCGCCGGCTCGCTGCGGGTGCCCGCGACCGTCAGCAGGACGGTGGCGCCCGGCCGGTCCACCAGCAGGGGCACCGCTGCCTGGACAGCGGTCAGCGCCCCGGTCACGTTCACCGCGAGAGTCTGGTTCATGGAGTCCGCCCGCACCGAGAACGCGGTGCCACGGATGCTCAGCTTGGCGTTGTAGACCAGCACGGTCAGCCCACCGATCGCGGCGGCGAGCCGCTGCGTCGCCGTCCCGAAGGCCGCCTGGTCGGTGACATCGGCGACCGCGCCCGTGACGTCGTGGCCGTCCGCGGCGAGCTCGGCGGTAATCCGGGCCACCGTGTCGGAGGAGCGCGAGAGCACGCCGAGCGCGAACCCCTCCTCGGCGAACCGGCGCAGCAGCGGGCCGCCGAAGGCGGCACCCGGCCCCACCACGATCAGCCCGCGGGTCGGCGGCGCCGGCTCCCGGCCGGTGGCCGTGCCGTTGTTCATGTGCCCATCCTGACGCGCGATGTCCTCCCCCGTGTCGCGATGCGACCGGTTCGGCCAGGTCGCGCCCGAATCATCACCCCCGACGGCCCGGGCCGGCCAGAACTGCCCTCAACGCGAGCTGGACGACGTCCGACTGCCGGCGCGGTCGGTGCGGTTGGCAGTGCCGGTGCGGCTGCCGGTCCCGGCGCGGTTGGCGGTGCTGGTGCGGCGGCGGCGCGACAGCAGTGGACGGCGGGGCCGCTTCGGGCGGCCGCCACGGCGCTCGACCGGCCGGGCGCCGGTGGCTGCCCGGCCGACGCCGGATGCCGCACGGTTGGCAACCACGTCCCCGCCGGCCGGGCGGGCGGCGGGGATCGCGTTCGCGGCTCGGATGGGCGCCGCCCGGCGGTAAACGACCGCGAGCACGGCCGCGACGGCCAGGATGGGAAGCGAGATCAGCACCAGGGCGACGATGACGGCGGCGAGTGTCTGCATCCTGGATCGATACCCAATGTGTCCGCGACGTCACACGGAGCCCCGTTACCCGGCGAGATCCGGTATCGACGACCCCGGTGGGCCGTGGGCGGTATCCGGACGGCGGCGCTACTCGGACGGCGGCGGCACGAGGACACCCGGGTTGAGGATGCCCGCCGGGTCCAGCACGGCCTTCACCGCGCGCAGGACGGCGACGCCCACCTCGCCGACCTCCGCGGGCATCCAGGGACGGTGGTCCGTGCCGACCGCGTGGTGGTGGGTGATCGTGCCACCGTTCGCCATGATCGTGTCTCCGGCGGCGCGCTTCGCCCGGTCCCAGCGGGAGATCGGGTCCGGGCCCTCGGCGCAGACGACCGTGAAGTAGAGCGACGCCCCCGCCGGGTAGACGTGCGAGACGTGGCAGAGAACGACGGCCGGCGACCCGTCGGACTCGATCGCGCCGGTCACCGCCGCGCGGACCGCCGCGTACAGCGTCGGGATCGTCGACCAGTACCCGGCCGTCTCCAGGGTCTCGGCGAAGATGCCCTCGTCCAGGAGCGCGTCGCGCAGGTATGGGGCGTGGAAGCGGCCGGCGGCCCAGTCCCGTCCCACGTCCTCGCCGAGCGGGCGGGCGCCGGCGTCCCTCAGGACCGCGCGGACCTCCGCGGCGCGTCCGGTCACCTCGTCCTCGCTCCCCTCGTACCCGGTGACCAGGTAGCACCCGCCCGAGGCGGTGACATCGGCGGCGGCATCGGCGCCCGCGGGGCCGTCGGCCGCGTTGGCGGCATCGGCACCGGCGGTGACATCGGTGCCCGCGCTGACGGCGTTGGCCAGGCCGGCGGCCGTCTCCAGTTCGTCGGAGAGGCGCAGGACGGTGGGCAGCAGGTCCCGCTGGGCCAGCTCGCGCAGCAGGTCCAGGCCGGTGGCCAGGTCCGTGACCCGCCAGCCCTCGTACCGCCGCCGCGCCGGGGCCGGGCGCACCCACGCGGTGACCTCGGTGATCACCCCGAACGCGCCCTCGGAGCCCAGCGCGAGCTGGCGCAGGTCGGGACCGGCCGCCGACGCCGGCCCCCGCCCCGGCTGCCACGTCCCCACCGGGGTCGCCAGCCGCAGCCCGGTGACGAGCTGGTCGAACCGCCCGTAGCCGGCCGATGCCTGGCCGCTCGACCGGGTCGCCGCGAACCCGCCGATCGTGGCGTACTCCCACGACTGCGGGACGTGCCCGAGGGTCAGGCCGTGCTCGGCGAGCAGCGCCTCCGCGGCGGGCCCGCGCAGGCCGGCGCCCAGCACCGCCGTCCCGGAGAGCTGGTCGACGCGCAGGAGGCCGTCGAGCCGGTGCAGGTCGAGCGCGACGGCGCCGTGCCACCGGGGTGCGCCGTCGGGTGCCTGACCCGACGGGAGCCGGGGGGTGAGGCCGCCGACGACCGAGGTGCCGCCACCGAACGGGACGACGATCACGCGGTGGCGGGAACAGATCCGCAGCACCGCGAGGACCTGGTCGTGATCGAGCGGCGCGACGACGGCGTCGGGCGCGTCGGAGGCGTCCCCGGACCGCAGCCGCAGCAGGTCGACGGTGGAGCGGCCCCGGCAGTGGCGGATCCGCGCCTCGCGGTCATCCCGGACATGGCCGGCGCCGACCACGGCCCGCAGCTCGTCCAGCACCTCACCCGGCAGGCGGACCGGCGGGAGCGTGATGTCGGCGAGCGCGACCGGCGCGCTGGGGCGGGACGGAATGCCCAGCTGGCCGAGCAGGTCGCGGACGGCGCCCGGCAGCGGGTGGTGCGCGGCCGCGGCGCCCCACCCCCACCAGACCGGATCGGCGGGCGCGGTCGGGGTGGTGTCCCCCGGGCCCGGTGCCGGACGGACGCTCTGGTCCCCAGGACTCCCCGCGCCCGGCCTGGGGGAAGCGCCGGGGGGCGGGGTCGTCGCCTCAGTGGTCATCGCCGTCACCTCATCCGTTCGCATCCGTTCCGCCGGGGTCGAGGCGGTATCGTCGATACGCTGTGACAACTCGAGTAACAGTGTCACACGATCCCGTCCCGGGCACAGTCAGGGCTGAGCTGGCGGAGCGCCCCGACGGGTGGGAGCGGCGAGAGCCGCGGGAGGGAGACAGCCGGTGACCGGGCCGACATCACCCCACACCCTGCCGGCGCCCGGCCGCGGCTCCGCGTGGGCCGGCGCCTTACCCCTTGACCGCTCCGGGCCCGCTCCGGGAACCGCTCCCGGTGCGGGCCGGCGCGGCGAGAGCGCCGACGCGGCCGTCCTGGATGCCGCCGCCGCGTCGCTGCTCAGCGTCGGCGTGCGTCGGACGACCGCCACCGACGTGGCCCGGCGCGCCGGCGTCAGCCGGATGACGCTGTACCGGCGCTGGCCCGACCTGCGCTCCCTCGTCGGCGACGTGATGACGCGCGAGTGGGGCCGGATCGTCACGGCCGCGGCGCGGGCGGCCGAGCCGTCCCTGGCCGCCGGCACGCGGGCCGGCCTGGTGCGCTACCTGGTCACCGCGGCGCAGACCTTCCGCGCGAACCCGCTGTTCCGCAAGATCCTTGAGACGGACCCGGAGCTGCTGGTCCCCTACGTCCTGGAGCGTCTCGGCGCGACCCAGCGGCTCGTCCTGGAGCTGCTGTGCGAGCAGCTGCGCGAGGCGCAGGCGGGCGGCGCCGTCCGGGCGGGTGACCCGGCGACCCAGGCACGGATGGTGCTGCTCGTCGTGCAGTCGTACGTTCTCTCCGCGGACACGCTGGGCGACGAGATCACCGAGGAGGCACTGGCGCGTGAGCTCTACCTGACACTGGACGGCTACCTGGCCCCGCGCGCCGGCGAGACAGCCGAGGCCGCCTTCGACGCCACTGACGCAACTGACGCTGTCAGGGCCGTTGACGTCGTTGAGGCCGTCGAGGCTGCTGACGCAGTTGACGAGATCCGGCCGATCGAGCACCCGGGAGCGCCGTCATGAGCACACCGTTCGACCGCTCGTCGCTCACCGCCGACCGCCGTGCCCGCGAGCTCGGCGAGCTCGCGGGCGGCGAGGCCGTCGATCTCCTCGTCGTCGGCGGCGGCGTCACCGGCGCCGGGGTGGCGCTCGACGCGGCCTCGCGCGGGCTGTCCGTCGCGCTGGTCGAGGCACACGACCTGGCCTTCGGCACCAGCCGGTGGAGCTCGAAGCTCGTCCACGGCGGGTTGCGCTACCTCGCCTCCGGTGACCTCGGGCTGGCCCGGGAGAGCGCGCTCGAACGCGAGATCCTGATGCGCCGTACCGCCCCGCATCTGGTGCACCCGCTGCCGATCGTGCTGCCGCTCACCGAGGACGTCCCCGCCGGCTCGGCGATGCTGGCCCGGGCCGGGATGGGCCTGGCGGACCTGCTGCGGCGGGGCGCCCGGACCCCCGGCACGGTGCTGCCGCCGCCGCGGCGGCTCTCGGCGGTCGAGACGCTCGGGATGGTCCCCGGGCTGCGCGAGGCCGGGCTGCGCGGCGGCCTGCTCCACTGGGACGGCCAGCTCGTCGACGACGCCCGCCTGGTCGTGACGATCGCCCGGACGGCGGCGGCGTTCGGCGCCCGGGTGCTGACCCGGGTCCGCGTGCTGTCGGTGGAGAGCCCGGGGTACGCGCGGCGCGGCGCGGCACGGCACGGCGGCCTGCCGCCGGAGCCGGTCGGCGTCGAGGTGGTCGACACCCTGACGGGCACCCGGTGCACACTGCGGGCCCGCACCGTGGTGAACGCGACCGGGGTCTGGACGCCCGCGCTCGCCCCGGAGGTCAGGCTCCGCCCCAGCCGCGGCACCCACCTGGTGCTGCCCGCGGCGGCGTTCGGCGGCACGCCGACGGCGCTGTCGGTGCCGATTCCCGGCGAGCGGAACCGGTACGCCCTCGTGCTGCCGCAGGGCGACGGGCGAGTGTACGTGGGACTGACCGACATCCCGACGGACGAGGTCGCGGACGTGCCGACGCCGGATCACCAGGAGATCACGCAGCTGCTGAACGTCGTGTCGAGCGTGCTGGCCACCCCGGTCGACCGCGCGGACCTGCTGGGGGCGTTCGCCGGGCTGCGCCCGCTGCTGGACGGCCCGAACGGGCGCACGGCGGACCTGTCCCGGCGGCACGCCGTGCACGTCGGGTCCGACGGCGTGATCACCGTGGTGGGCGGCAAGCTGACGACCTACCGCCGAATGGCGGCGGACGCGGTGGACGCCGCCGTCGCCCAGGCCGACCTGGACGCGGGGCCCTGTCGGACCGACCGGCTCCCCCTCGTCGGGGCGGCCTCGCGCCGCGTGCTCGCCGCGGTGCCGGCGCCGCGCCGGCTGGTGGCGCGCTACGGAACCCAGGCCCCGGCGGTGCTGGCCCTGGCCGAACGCGACCCGGAGCTGCTCGCGCCGATCGCCGAGGGAGTCGCGGTCACCCGCGCCGAGCTGGTGTTCGCCGTGCGCCACGAGGGAGCACTCGACGCCGACGACCTGCTCGACCGGCGGACCCGCGTCGGGCTCGTCCCGGCCGACCGCGCGGCGGCGCTCGGCGCGGCACGCGAGGTGCTGGCGGCCTGCGCCGTCCCCACCGGCTCGCCGGTCGACTGAGCCACCGGCCGACCAGGCCCGACCGACACTCCGAGCCGAGCCGGCGATCGAGCGAGCCTGCGAAGCGCCGAGCTGTCAGATCAGGGAGTCGACGGTCAGCGCGGCGACCCGCTCGAGGTGGGCGGGAGGGTCGCCGAAGGCCCCGTACATCCGGCGGGCGCGCTTGTAGAACAGGTGGGCCTCGTGCTCCCAGGTGTACCCGATGCCGCCGTGGTACTGGATCATCGCCGCGGTGGCGTCCCGGGCCGCCTGGCTCGCCTTCGCCTTGGCGACGGCGACGGCGAGCTCCAGGTCGTCGAGGCCCGCGTCGAGCGCGTGCGCGGCGTACATCACGGCGTGCTCGGCCATCGTGACCGCGACGTGCAGGTCGGCGAGCTGGTGCTTGAGCGCCTGGAACGAGCCGACCGGGCGGCCGAACTGGATCCGCTCCCGGTCGTAGTGAACCGTCCTGGTCAGCGCCTCGCGAGCGACCCCGGCCTGGTCCGCCGCCGTGAGCAGCGCGCCGCGGCGGATGAGGTCGGCGAGCGCCGCCGCCGACGAGCCGGGCAGCCGCCTGGCCCGCGCCCCGGCCAGTTCCAGGGCGGCGAGCCGGGTGGTCCCGTCGGGACCGGCCAGCGGGCGGACGGCGACGCCGGCCGCGCCGGGGTCGAGCAGGTACAGGCCCACCTCGCCCGCTCCGGGAGCAGCGCCGGCGGGGCCGGGCTCGATCGCCGCGACGACGACGAGGTTGGCGACCCCGAGATACTCGACGGGCGACGCCGTCCCGGACAGCTCACCGACGAGACCACCGGAGCCGCCGAACACACCGGAGCCCGAAGGCTCGTCGGAGCCCCCGGCCCCTTCGGAACCGAACCCGTTGGCCCCCGCGGCAATGCCGGTGACGGTGCCCGGCGCCGGGCGCGCGGTGACCGCCACGCCGGAGGCGTCCCAGGCCCCGCCGGCTCCCCGCAGGGCCACCGTCGCCACGAGGTCGCCGTCGGCGAGGCGGGGCAGCAGCTCGGCCCGCTGCGCGTCCGACCCGGCGAGCCGGACGGCCTCCCCAGCCAGCACCGTCGGCAGCCATGGCCCCGGGACGGCCCCCGCGCCGAGCTCACGGGCGACCACCTGGGCGTCCAGCAGCCCGAGGCCGAGCCCGTCGAACTCCTCCGGGACGCACACGGCCAGCCAGCCCTGCTCCCCCACCGACTTCCACAGCTCCAGCGGGTGCCCGTCACCGGCGGTGTCCTCGAACACCGCCCGCACCGCCGTGAGGTCGAAACGGCCGGAGAGGAAGGCCCGGACGGTCTCGCCCAGGGCACGCTGCTCGTCAGTCAGCGCAAAGAACACTTCGATGGTCCCTTCCGGACTCAGCGCGGCAGGCCGAGCACCCGCTCGGCGACGATGTTGCGCTGCACCTGCGACGAACCGCCCCAGATGGTGACCGACCTTGTCCAGAACCCCTCCGACTGCAGGGCGGAGATGTCGAGGCCCGCGACGGGGGTGCTGACCGCCGCGTCGGCGCCCAGCAGGTCGTCGAAGGTCTCGAACAGGTCCTGGTAGGTCTCGGACCACTGCAGCTTGGTCATCGACGACTCGGCGCCCAGGTCGGCGCCCCGCTCCACCTGGGTGAGCACGTGCATGGCGTGGTAGCGCAGGCACTCGAGCTCGACCATCCGGCGGCCCAGCTCCTGGCGCAGCACCGGGTCGGTGTCCCGCCCCAGCGCGCGGGCCGCCCGGACGATCTCGTCGTAGGACTTCCGGAAGGCGGTGTACTGCGAGATGCCCGACGCGCCGCGTTCGAAGGAGAGCAGCAGCATCGCGGTGGACCAGCCGTTACCCAGGCCGCCGAGGCACTCGCGGGCGGGGACCCGGGCGTCGGTGAAGAACACCTCGCCGAACTCGGTCGCCCCACTCATCTGCCGCAGCGGCCGCACCTCGACGCCGTCCTGGTGCATGTCGAGCAGCAGCATCGACAGGCCGCGGTGGCGCTGGCTGCCCGGCTCGGTGCGGACCATGGTGAAGATCCGGTCACCGTGGCCGGCGTTGGTCGTCCAGACCTTCTGGCCGTTGACGACGATGTCGTCGCCGTCGGCCACGCCGGACGTCCGCAGTGCGGCCAGGTCGGAGCCCGCGTCCGGCTCGGAGAAGCCCTGGCACCAGATCACGTCGCAGCGCAGCAGCGGACGGATGATCTCGCGCTTCTGCTCGTCCGTGCCGATCGCCATGATCGTCGGGGCGAGGAAGGCGAGCCCGAGCGGGTTGACGGTTCCCGGCGCTCGGGCGAGCGCCAGCTCCTCGTCGTAGATCGCCTTCATGCCGGGGGTGCCGCCGCGCCCGCCGTACTCGGTGGGCCAGTCGATGCCGGCGAAGCCCGCGTCGAACTTGCGGCGCTCCCACTCCCGGCGTAGCTCGAAGCCCTCGTCGTCGGGGACGCCCGCCCAGAAGCCCGGCTCCCGCCACGCCGCGGGGACGCTCCCGGCGAGCCAGCTCCGCAGGTCCGCGCGGAACGCCTCCTCCGCGGCGCTGAAGGTCAGGTCCATCTGATCACCACTCCGGGCCAGTTCGTGGATCGGGCGGCCCCCTGGTCGGGCACCCCCGCCCGACGGTGTGCGACGGCAGCAGATCGATTTGCCCGACCAGCATGCCCCATCCGGGCCTCGACGCGCGGCGCCGGGCGCGAACAGGGACACGGGATCCCCGGCCGCGACGACCGCCACTGTCCGGACCGGACCTGTCGGCGGGCCGGCTGGGCATCATGGAGCCCACCTGCGCCCCCGTGCGCCCGATCGACACCCGCCGTTCACCTCAGCGTGAGCGGTGCGCACCAACTGCCGGCACGATGGGATGGAGCCGTCCGCACCGCGGGACGGCAACGCTCGGGACCGCCCGGGACAGGACGCCCAGGACAGGACACGGTCGAAGGGGGATCCACACACCATGACCGGTACCGCCCGCCTCGACCCGGCCAGCCGGGCAGCCGCGCTGCGGCGCATGCGCGCCGAGCCGGTGGACGTCGTCGTGATCGGCGGCGGCGTGACCGGCGCCGGGGTGGCGCTCGACGCGGCCACGCGGGGCCTGTCGGTCGCCCTGCTCGAGGCCCGCGACCTCGCCGCCGGGACGTCCAGCCGGTCGAGCAAGCTGATCCACGGCGGCCTGCGCTATCTGGAGCAGCTCAACGGCGCCCTCGTCCGCGAGGCGCTGCGCGAGCGGTCGCTGCTGCTGGAGACGATCGCCCCGCACCTCGTCCGGGCGATCCCGTTCCTGCTCCCGCTGACCCATCACGGCTGGGAACGCGCCTACATCGGCAGCGGCGTGCTGCTCTACGACACTCTCGGGCAGGGCATCGGGCGCATCGCCCCCCGCACGGGCGGAGACGGCGGTGCCCCCCGCAGCGGGAGTGTCCCGCTGCACCGGCACCTGACCCGCAAGGCGGCGCTGCGCGAGTTCCCGTCGCTGCGCCCCGACGCGCTCGTCGGCGCCATCCAGTACTGGGACGGGCAGGTCGACGACGCCCGGCACACCATGTTCGTCGCCCGCACGGCCGCCCGCTACGGGGCCCTGGTCGCCACGAGCGCCCAGGTCACCGGGCTGGTGCGGGAGGGCGACCGGGTCGCCGGGGTGCGGGTGCGCGACCTGGAGAACGGGGTCGACCTGGAGGTCCGCGCCGCGCAGACGATCAACGCGGCCGGGGTGTGGACGGACGACATCCAGGCGATGGTCGGCGGGCGCGGGCGGCTCTCGGTGCGCGCGTCGAAGGGTGTCCACATCGTGGTCCCGCGCGACCGCATCCACGGCTCGACCGGGTTGATCCTGCGCACCGAGAAAAGTGTCCTGTTCGTGATCCCCTGGGGCAGCCACTGGATCGTCGGGACGACCGACACCGAGTGGAACCTCGACCTCGCGCACCCGGCCGCCAGCAGCGCGGACATCTCCTATCTGCTCGACACCGTCAACCGGGTGCTGCGCACACCGCTGACCACCGAGGACATCACCGGCGTCTACGCCGGCCTGCGGCCGCTGCTGGCCGGCGAGTCGGAGGACACCTCGCAGCTGTCCCGGGAGCACGCCGTGGTCAGCCCGGTCGCCGGGCTCACGATGGTCGCCGGCGGCAAGTACACGACGTACCGGGTGATGGCGGCGGACGCCGTCGACGCGGCGACGGCCGGGACGAGCCGCGCGGTGCCGCCGTCGTGCACTGATCGTGTCCCGCTGCTCGGCGCGGACGGCTACCCGGCGCTGTGGAACGCCCGGGAGGGCCTGGCTCGCGCCTCCGGGCTGCACGTCGCCTGGGTGGAGCACCTGCTGCACCGATACGGCACCCTCACCGAGGAGGTCCTGGCCCTCGTCGCGGACCGGGCCGAGCTGGGCCGTCCGCTGCGCGGCGCGCCGAAGTACCTGGCGGTCGAGGCCGTGTACGCCGCGTCGCACGAGGGCGCGCTGCACCTCGAGGACGTCCTGACCCGGCGGACCCGCATCTCGATCGAGACGGCCGACCGCGGGCTGGAGACCGCCCCCCAGGTCGCCGAGCTGATCGCCCCCGTCCTCGGGTGGAGCCCCGCCACCGTCGAGCGCGAGATCGATCACTACCGGGCCCGGGTCGCCGCCGAACTCGAGTCACAGCGGCAGGCCGACGACCACACCGCCGACGCGGCCAGGCTGGGCGCTCCCGACGTCCGCCCGGTCGTGCCGGAGGGCCGCGGCGCCGCCGCCCCGGCCTGATCCGAAAGTTCCGGGGAGGTTTTGTTGACCTCGGGCAAGGAACGAGACGACCATGGAATTCATTCTCTGGCTGATCGCCGTCATCCTGGTGATCGCGGGCATCGTCTCCCTGGTCCGGGGCGCCATCCTGTACGGGATCGCGCTCATCGTCATCGGCCTGCTCGTCGGCCCCGGCGGAGTCTCGATCTTCACCTGACGGCGGTGAGCCGGCCCGCCGCGGGACCCCCGCCCGCGGTGGGCACACCGCCCCCCGACGTTCCAGGACGGACGTTCCGCCCCGCGTCGGCGTCGACACCCGGGCTGGTCAAAGACCGTAGGCCTCCAGCAGCCGCAGCCAGACCTCACTGACCGTGGGGAAGGACGGCACCGCGTGCCACAGATCCTCCAGCGGGACGGCCCCGACGATCGCGATGGCCGCGGCGTGCACCATCTCCTGCGTGTCGTGGCCGACGAACGTCGCCCCGACCAGCACCCGGCGGGCGGTGTCCACCACGATCTGGGACGTCCCGACGGCGTCGGTGCCGCGCACCGACGAACCGGCCACCGACGCCGTCGGGACGGTGACGGCGCGGACATCCAGGCCGGCCGCGCGGGCCGCCGCCTCCGTCCGGCCGACGGCGCTCACCTGCGGATCGGTGAACGTCACCCGCGGGACGGCCCCCGGGTCGGCGCGGTCGGCGGCGGGCCGGCCCGCCGGGTCGAGGCGGCCGGTGATGGCGTCCGCCGCCACCCGGGCCTGGTACTTGCCCATGTGGGTGAGCAGCGCACGGCCGTTGACGTCCCCGACGGCGTAGAGCCAGTCCCCGGCCACGCCGGTGGCCCGCATCCGGTCGTCGACCTCGACGAAGCCCCGCGCGGGCAGGCCGACCGCGGGCAGGCCGAGCTCGCCGGTGGCGGGGGTCCGCCCGACGGCGACCAGGATCTCGTCCGCGACGACGTGCTCGGGCCCGCCGTCGCCGTCCAGAGTGACCACCACGGGCCCACGCGGCGTGCCCGGCCCACCCGGCCCCCCCGGCGTGCCCGGTGCCTCCCTGCGGACGGCCACGGCCCGTCGGCCGGTGTGAACCGTGATGCCCTCGGCCTCGAACGCCGCGCGCACCTCGTCGCCGGCGAACGGCTCCTCGCGCGCGAGCAGGCGCGGACCGCTTTCGACGACGGTGACCTCCGCGCTGCCGAGGCGGCGGAACGCCTGCGCGAGCTCGGCGCCGACCGCGCCGCCGCCGAGCACGGCGAGGCGGGCGGGCACCGCGCGGGCACCGGTCGCGGACCGGTTGTCCCACGGATCGGCCTCGGCGAGACCGGGGACGGGCGGAATGGTGGCCCGCGTCCCCGTCGCCAGGACGACCGCGCGGGTCGCGGTGAGGACCTGCTCGCCGCCGTCCGGCGCGAGCACCGCGACCCGGCGCTCGCCGACCAGCCGGCCGGCCCCGCGCCGCACCGACACACCGCGCTCGCGCAGCCACGGGAGCTGGCCCTCGTCGGAGTACCCACCGACCATCTCGTCGCGCCGGGCGAACGCCGCCGCGGCGTCGACCCCGGCGCGGACCCCACCGACGGCCCCGCCGACGGCCCCCGCCGCCCCGGGGACGGCCCTGGCGGCCGCCACGACCTCACCAGGGCGTAGCAGGGTCTTGCTGGGGATGCAGCCCCAGTAGGAGCACTCCCCGCCGACACGCTCGTGCTCGATCACCGTCACCGACAGCCCCGCCTCGGCGCACCGGCCGGCCACCACCTCGCCCGCCGGCCCCGCTCCGATCACGATCACGTCGACCTCGCTGGCGCCCGTGCCTCCGTCGGCGTCGTCGGACCTACTCATGGGCACACCTCTCCGCGTTGGGACCAGCGTCGCGAGGCACCATCTCACCTGCCGCGTCGCGCCCGAATGCCACCGCACCGGGTCGGCAGCCCACCGGCCGTGACCGAGGACGCGACGAGGTGTCCCGGTACCGACGGCAGGATGGAGCTCGAGGACCTCACCTTCGACCGGTCCGTGCAGGACCATCGGGAGTTCAGATGCAGCTCGGAATGATCGGACTCGGCCGGATGGGCGCGAACCTCGTCCGCCGGCTGATGCGCGACGGGCACGAATGTGTGGTCTACGACGTGAACCCCGAGACGGTGAAGTCACTGGCCGCCGAGGGCGCCGTCGGCGTCAACTCGCTGGCCGACTTCGCGGCCGCGCTGAGCACCCCGCGGGCAGCCTGGGTCATGGTGCCCGCCGGCCTGACCGGCCAGACCGTCTTCGAGCTCGCCGAGCACTTCGAGGCCGGCGACATCATCATCGACGGCGGCAACTCCTACTACCGCGACGACGTCGACCGGGCCGCGAAGCTCGCCGAGCGCGGCCTGCACTATCTGGACGTCGGCACCTCAGGCGGCGTGTTCGGGCTGGAGCGCGGCTACTGCCTGATGATCGGCGGCGAGCCGGAGGTGGCCGCCCGCCTCGAGCCGCTGTTCGAGACGATCGCCCCCGGCGTCGACACCGCGCCGCGCACCCCGGGGCGGACGGGCGAGATCGCCCAGGCCGAGAAGGGCTACCTGTACTGCGGCCCGAACGGGGCAGGCCACTTCGTCAAGATGATCCACAACGGGATCGAGTACGGCATGATGGCGGCCTTCGCCGAGGGCATGGGCATCCTGGAGAAGGCCGGTATCGGGCGCTCCGAGGCTGCCCTGCACGACGCCGAGACGGCGCCGCTGGCCCATCCGGAGTACTACCAGTACGACTTCGACATCGCCTCCGTCGCCGAGGTGTGGCGGCGCGGCAGCGTGGTCAGCTCCTGGCTGCTGGACCTGACCGCCACCGCGCTCGCCGAGGACCCGCGGCTCGCCGAGTTCGGCGGGCGTGTCTCCGACTCCGGCGAGGGCCGGTGGACGGTGCTGGCCGCCGTCGAGGAGGGCGTCCCGGCCCACGTGCTGACCGCGTCGCTCTACGAGCGGTTCAGCTCCCGCGGCGAGTCACTGTTCGCCGACAAGCTGCTGTCGGCGATGCGCAAGCAGTTCGGCGGCCACGCCGAGAAGAAGGCGGACGGCTAGAAAAGGCGGCAGGCTGGAAGCGGGGGGCTGGCCAGCCTTCGGCGGGGCCACGGCCGCAGCCGTACGCGCCGGTGCCAGGCGCGCCGGTACCAGCCCCCCGGCCCCCGGCCAACTGATTCCCTCCCCCGTCCCCCCGCGTGATCCTCAAGCGCAGTCCCGGAGAAACCGTGGCGGCTGAGTGCGGTGCATGGACGCACTGACGCGCTCAGCCGCCGCGGTTGTGCTGGTGGGATCGTTGCCTCGAGCCCGGGCTTGCGCGCGCCCGACCCGGCCCGACCCGGCGCGACCCGGCACGGACCCGCCTGCGCGCCTGCTGGCCGATGTCCCGCCGCGGTCGCGGTCGCGGTCCGGGAACCGGCGGACCAACGTGTTCTCACTGCCCAGTTGTGGAGCCGCCGCCTCGGCCCTCACCGCGGGGCGCGGCATCGCCGGCGCTCCGGCCGGCGGCGAGCCTCGACCTGGCGGTGGAGAGCCCCGGTGCGTCTCTGGTGCTCGGCTACTCGCCGTTTGGTTTCTTTCTCGCTGTTTCAGAGGGCATTCTCTGCGAAATTCGCCCTGAAAGGGCGAGAAGGACGCCAAACGGCAAGTAGGCCACCTCGGCGTGCGGGGGGGTGTCCGATAGATGGCGGTCTGGTCGTGCCGTGGTGGTGCGTGCGGGCTGTGGCTTCGCTGCTCGTGAGGGCGGGACTGCGTCGGCACCCGGCCTCCTCGCGTTCGACCCGTGATCTCCACCCGCCGGCGCACAGGACCTCCAAGAGCCGGGCCCCGAAAGCCAAACCAGGCCGCTGCCGGGGCGGGCGGCCTGGCGCCGTGGCCAACAGGCCGTGGCCGACGGGCCGTGGCCGGGGTCACTGCTGACCGGCGGACGCCTCCAGGCTTGCCCGGTCACCCATAATGATCATGGGATGGCTGCTCGGGGCCAGCCAGTGCAGGACGGTCTCCATCGAGGCCTGCGGGAGGCTGACGCAGCCGCGGGTGGGCGTGTTGTGGTCCACGTGCAGCCAGATGTCGCCGCCGGCCGCGGCGCCCAGCGGCCGGGTCGGGTCGGACGGCGGATGCCCCGGCAACCGGTTGTAGTCGATCGCGACCACGTAGTTGAAGGCCTCCCCCATCGGGTCGCCCTCGTAGCCGCCGGCCCGATAGAAGGACGGGCGGTACTCGTAGGGAAGCGCGGTGCCCGGGTCGGCGTAGCGGCCCCCGGCGGCGGTGAGGCTGAACACGCCCACGGGGCTACGCAGATCACCCTCGACGTGGTCGTGGGTCCAGCCGTTGGCTCCGTTGCGGCCGGGGATCTCCGCGCCGACGGCCGTCCAGGGGGCGTCGGCGTCCGCGCGCTGCCAGAGCACGACGCGGTTCACGGTTGAGGACTGGTCTGCGCCGGTCACGACGACGACCTGCCGGGTCGACGACGGGATCCGCGACATCATGAGGTCGCCGATGCCGGGGATCGCGCCGCGGGACTGCTCCGCGCCCGGGGCCGCGGCCGCGCGGCCGTCGGCCGCCGCGGGATCGGGGTTGCCGGTGGAGTCGGTGATGCGGTGCGGCGTGGCCACGTCGGGCCGCGCCGAAGTGGTGGGAACGGCCCCGTCGCCTGCCTGCGCCGTCGTCGACATGTCCGGATCCTCCGCCGAGCCGGTCACGTGCAGTGCTCCGGCGGCGCCGACCACCAGTGTCGCGCCGACCGCGGCCATCCCGATCGCGACGGTCTGCGCGGTGGCGCGGTCGCCGCGTGCGCCCCTGAGTCGGCGGCCCTCGGACCGCCCGGACCTACGGTGTGTCGCCATTCCTCCGACTTCCAGGCCGAAGCCGCGCCTCTCCAGCCACCTCCGCGCCTCCCGCGTCGCTTACCACCATCACATGCGCAAGGGCAGTGCTGTGCGGCAACACACCCGCAACATCGCGGACGTGCCGGTCGCACACGATACGGGCTCGCCGCGTGGAGGCCGCGAACCACTCCGCCCGCCGCGTGGCCCTCGACCGACGCAGGCCCGGCCACCGAGCACGCCGGTGCCCACCGGCGAGCAGCGTCGGCGCCGGCCCGCGAACCACACAGGCGCCGGTCGACATGCACGTTATCCACAACCCCGCCATCCCTCATGGACACAATGGATAAACAACAAGCATGGTCTGTCCATGGCCCCTAGCCCAGGCCGATTCTCCTGGCGGGAGATCGCCGACCTGCAGTCCGGTGTCATCAGCGAGCACGACGCGATGGCCGCCGGCCTCACCCGCGCCGACATCCGCGCGCGGGTCGCCGACGGCACCTGGCGGCAGCCCGCGCGTGGCGTCCTCGTCACCGCCACCGCCACGCCGCCGCTGGCGCAGCAGGCCTGGGCGGCGCTGCTCGCCGGCGGGCCGAACGCGGTGCTCGGCGGGTCCACGGCCGCCGCCCTCGACGGCCTCGTCGGCCACGGTGACGAGGTCGTGACGGTGCTGGTCCCGCCCGGGCGCCGCGGCACGCCCGTGGCGGGCGTCGTCTTCCGCCGCACCGCACGCCTGGCTCCGGCGGACGTCCACCGTGCCCGGCTGCCACCGCGGACGGCGCCGGCCCGCTCGGTGGTCGACATGGCCGAGTGGTGCAGCGGGCGCGACGGCGCCCGTGCCGTGATCAGCGACGCTCTCCTGCAGGGCTTCGTCACCATCGAGGCGATGCGCCGGGCGCTGGCGCGCCGCGGCCCGATCAGCCGCCGCACCCTGATCGCCGACACCCTCGACGAGCTGAACCGCCGGACTCCCCGGATGCTGAGCCTCCGGTACAAGCAGCTCGAGGCGGCGTTCGGGCTGCCTCCCTGTCGAGCGCTGGCCACCCCCTCCCCCGACGTTCCGACCGGCCGACTGGACGTCTGGTACGGGCCGTGGCGGCTGCTCGTGCGGGTCGGGCAGCCCGGTCCACGGCGGCCACGGCCCGCCGGCCGGCGGATCCTCACCGTCAGGGTGGAGCAACTCTGGCAGGCGCCGGCGGAGACGGCCGCGCTGGTCGCCGCGGCTCTGCGGGAGCAGGTTCCGACAGAGGCCGCCGACCGGCCGGCCGTGCCGCCCGGGCCGGACGAACCGGCGACGGAATGGCACGAAACGGTACGTGACGAACATGGCGAAGCTGACCAAGGGGGTGGCGGAGGCCAGTCACCTGCCGTAGCGTCGTCCCAGATGCGGGAGCTTCCACCCTGGGAGGCTGAGAGGGCGGCCGGGCAACTGCCGGTGCCGCCGACCGCCTGAACCTGTCCGGGTAATTCCGGCGTAGGGAGTGATCAAGGTGGTGCGTCAGATCCGCCCGACGGATTCCGACAACACGGCGGCCGCGGCCTCCGGCACGGACGACGGCGCGGAGGGCATCCTGGCCCGGCCGTTCCCCGGGAGCAGGAAGACCTACCTGGTCGGGTCCCGGCCCGACCTGCGGGTGCCGATGCGCGAGGTCGCGCTGAGCACGGGCGACAGCCTGGTCCTCTACGACACCTCCGGGCCGTACACCGACCCGGGCGCCGGCGTCGACGTGCGGCGCGGCCTGCCCGCGCTGCGGGCCGGCTGGATCGCCGCCCGCGGCGACACCGAGGAGATCGAGGGGCGTGCCGTCCAGCCCGCCGACGACGGACGGCACGGGCCTGACGGGCAGGCCGGTGACACCTTTCTCGGCTCGGGGCAGGCTCCGCGGCGGGCTACCGCCGGCCGCGCGGTGACCCAGCTCGCCTACGCCCGGCGGGGCGAGATCACCGCCGAGATGGAGTTCGTCGCGCTGCGCGAGGGCCTCTCTCCCGAGCTGGTGCGCGACGAGATCGCCACGGGCCGGGCGGTGCTGCCGGCGAACGTGAACCACCCCGAGAGCGAGCCGATGGCCATCGGCCGCAACCTGCTGGTGAAGATCAACGCGAACATCGGCAACTCCGCCGTCGCCTCCTCCATCGAGGAGGAGGTCGAGAAGATGGTGTGGTCGACCCGCTGGGGCGCCGACACCGTCATGGACCTCTCGACCGGGCGGAACATCCACACCACCCGCGAGTGGATCATCCGGAACTCCCCCGTCCCGATCGGGACGGTGCCGATCTACCAGGCGCTGGAGAAGGTCGGCGGCAAGGCCGAGGATCTGACCTGGGAGGTCTACCGGGACACGGTGATCGAGCAGGCCGAGCAGGGTGTGGACTACATGACCGTCCACGCCGGGGTGCTGCTGCGCTACGTGCCGATGACCGCGCGGCGCAAGACCGGCATCGTCTCGCGCGGCGGCTCGATCCTGGCGGCATGGTGCCTCGCCCATCATGAGGAGAACTTCCTCTACACGAACTTCGCCGAGCTCTGCGAGATCCTGCGGGCCTATGACGTCACCTTCTCCCTCGGCGACGGCCTGCGCCCCGGCTCCATCGCCGACGCGAACGACGCCGCGCAGCTCGCCGAGCTCGCGACACTGGGCGAGCTGACCTCGGTGGCCTGGGAGCACGACGTCCAGGTGATGATCGAGGGGCCGGGCCACGTGCCCATGCACAAGATCAAGGAGAACGTGGACCTGCAGCGCGAGCTGTGCCACGACGCGCCGTTCTACACCCTCGGCCCGCTCACCACCGACATCGCGCCCGGCTACGACCACATCACCTCGGCCATCGGCGCCGCGATGATCGGCTGGTACGGGACGGCGATGCTCTGCTACGTCACGCCCAAGGAGCACCTGGGCCTGCCGGACCGCGAGGACGTCAAGGCCGGGGTCATCGCCTACAAGATCGCGGCGCACGCCGCCGACCTGGCGAAGGGGCACCCGGGCGCCCAGGCCTGGGACGACGCCCTCTCCGACGCGCGGTTCGACTTCCGCTGGGACGACCAGTTCAACCTCTCGCTCGACCCGGAGACCGCCCGGGAGTACCACGACGAGACACTGCCCGCGGCGCCCGCCAAGTCCGCGCACTTCTGCTCGATGTGCGGTCCGCACTTCTGCTCGATGCGGATCACGCAGGACGTCCGCAAGTACGCGGCCGACCACGGCCTCGACACCGACGAGGCCGTCCAGGCCGGATTGGCGGAGAAGTCCCGGGAGTTCGCCGAGCAGGGTGCCCGGATCTACCTGCCGCTCGCCGACCGGCAGACCCCCTGACCCGGCGGCCGCGGGCCTCCCCGACCGCCATGGCCGGGAGAGTCCCGCGGCCGGCTTCAGCTCTCCTTGCGGGCCAGCACGCGGTAGGTGTTGGAACGTTCCCCCTTGGCCTGCCAGGACCTGCTGGCCCGGTCCAGTAGGGCGGCCAGCAGGAACGGGCCGATCGAGGCCAGCAGCAACGGCACGCGCAGCAGCCGCGGGCCCGGCCCGCTCCGGGCCGGGTCCAGCCACGGCCGGCGCCGCGGCGCCACCCGCTGGATGAGCAGGCCCAGCGCCCGGGTGAGGTCACCGGGGCGCAGCGCCGGCCCGAACTGGACGGCGATGGGGCGCAGCCCGCGGTCCTCCAGCGCGGCGAGCAGGTTGTCTGCCGGAATGAAGTGCAGCCGGCGCGGCACGTCCCAGCCGGCCCAGTACGCCCGCAGCCGCCGCGCCGCCGGGCAGTCCGCGTTCGGCAGCTCGATCATCAGGTATCCGCCGGGGGCGAGCGCCTTGACTGCGCCGTCCAGCTCCTCCGACGGGTAGCGGGTCCGCTCGAGATAGCCGAACATGCTGATCACGTCGTAGCGTCCCGCGAGGTCGTCCGCGATCTGGCTCAGCTCGCCCCGGTGGGCGGTGTCCACCCAGCGCCGCCGATGGGCGTCGTCGACCGCGTCGGAGAGGTCGAGGCCGCCGAACACCGTGGCCGGCCAGTGGGCCCGGGCGACGTTGCAGAAGTGCCCGTGGCCGGTTCCGACGTCCAGCCAGGCCCGCGGGGTGGTGTACGGACGCAGCAGCTCGGCCCGGGCCTGGTCGGCCGCGGCCTCACGGGCCCGGGCGTGTTCCGCGGTCTCGGCGGCGAAGCCGTCCCGCCAGTCGCGCTCGTAGTAGTCCTGCCCGTCCGGGGTGATCATCGGGTTGAGGAAGACGTGGCCGCAGGCCTCGCAGCCGTCGAGGCGGAAGCGCCCCGGCTTGCCCATCTCCAGGTCCCGCGAGCGCACCCGGACGCTGAGCTCGGCCGACCCGCACCAGGGGCACTCGGCGCTGGTGGCCTCGCGCAGCCGCGGGACGTGGCGGGCGCGGGCGGCGTACCAGGCGGCTGTCTCCTGCCGGCGGCGGCGCGCCTCCGCCTTCGCCGGGTCCGCGGGCAGCCCGGCGGCCTTCGCCCGGCGCCCGGCCCGCGCGGAGTGCACAACGAAGATCACAAGGCCGAGGATGCGGACGATCGGGCTGCGGATCAGGTCGCGGGGGGCGAGCGGGACCCGTCCCGCGCAGACGAAGAACGGCTGGAACCAGAACAGCGCCGTCGCGACGAGCGCGACCGGCTGGCTGATCTGGGCGCCGATGAAGGTTCCGATGTGCGGCGCGTACGGCATGTACAGGCTCGCCGGGGTGCACGCGTAGGCCCGCTGCTGGACGCGCACCCGCATCGCGGCGTCGTCACGCGCGGCCTGCAACCCGGGAACGACGGCCAGGTCGGTGGCGGTCGGGGCGTGCCGCTTCAGGCGGGTCGTGATGTCGACCAGCTCGACCGGGCTGAACCCCTCCCGTTGGGTGATTCCGACCCGTTCCAGCAGGTCGGCGTGCACCAGCAGGGCCTGGAACGCGCCCCGGCCGGGCGCCGAGCGGTCGGCCCGGTAGGTCCGGGTGTCGACCATCCGGGCCACGTCGAGCGCGCGTTCCACGGTGAGGTCGGCGGGGACGAGGTCGAGCACCAGCAGCCGCTCGCGGCGGGCGTGGTTGCTCGCCGCGCGCCGGGCCGCGTCGGAGAGCCGCACCCCCTCGGCCACGAGGAAGACGTGGGCGGGGTCGACCGGCCGGCCCGACGCGGCGACGGTGTCCAGCCGGCGCAGCCGGCCGCGCAGGCGGATTCCGTTCAGGATGAGCCCGACGCTCACCAGGATGGGTACCAGCAGCAGCACGACTCTCACGCCCCCGCCGGTCGAACAGCCCCAGCCCCAGGCCCGGCCCCGCCAGCGCGCCCGCGGACGGGCGGGCCGCCGGGGCCGGGCCTACGGCAGCAGCTTCTCAATGTGGTCGGCGGCGGCCACGACACCGCCCGCCGCGCTGAACTCGCCCTGCAGCCGCCGCGCCGCGACCCGGTGGGACGGCTCGTCGAGCACGGTGCCGATCGCGGTGGCCAGCGTCGCCGGGGTCGAGCGCCCGAAGCGCACCCGCACACCGGCACCGGCCCGCACCACCTGCTCGCCGATGATCGGCTGGTCGTCACGAACCGGCGCGACCACCAGCGGCACTCCCCGTGACAAAGCCTCGCACACCGTGTTGTTGCCCGCGTGGCACACTATCGCGTCCAGTCCGGCCATCAGGTCCACCTGCGGCACGAACGGGCGGACCAGCAGGTCGTCGGGAACCTGGCCGGCGAGGTCGTCCAGCGGGCCGGGGGGCGCGACGATCACGGCCTGCACCCGGTCGGACATCCCCGCCAGCGCCTCCGCGGCCGCGCGCAGGAAACGCCCGCCGGCCTCCCGGGTCACCGTCCCGAGCGAGACGAGCACGGTGCGGCGGTCCCGGTCGAGCCACTCCCAGGGGAACTCCGGGGCCGACCGGCGCAGCCCGGCGGCGCAGCCGACGAACACGTGATGGGACGGATGACTGGCAGTACGCAGCAACGAGGGCACCGAGCAGACCACGGTGAGGTCCTCAGAGAAGCGCAGGTCACCGCGCGCCGCCTCCTCCGCCGGGACGCCGTTCGCGACCTGGAAGTCCCGCAGCCGCTCCGACACCCAGTTCCCGACCCCGGCGAGCACGGCGTAGGGGTCGTCGAGCTCCGCCGACGTGGTGGCGAGCGTGGCCCACCGGATGCCGCGCCGGCGGGCGACCATGGCGGCCCCGACCGCCTGCTGGTCGGCGACGATCACATCCGGGCGCCACCGTTCGACGACGGCACCGACGTCCCGCGCCATCGAGGCGCCCAGCGGCAGCAGGAACTCGTCCCACAGGAACTTCAGCGACGCGGGCCCGCGCAGCGGCCGGGACCGTGCCTCCAGCTCGGCCCGCTGGTCGGCCGAGATCTCCCCCGGCAGCGCGATGAGCGGGACGGACGGTGGGACGAGCGGCCCGACGACGCTCGCGTGGCCGACCAGGGCCACCTCCTGCCCGCGGGCCGCCAGCTCGCCGGCGATGCCCACCGCCGGGTTCACGTGCCCGGTCAGCGGCGGCACGGCGAAGAGAACACGGCCCATCAAAGCCCCCGAAATTCCATTCGTCTCCCTTCCGGCGGTGAGTCAGCCCCACCCTTCGCGAGCCGCACCGGTGACGGTCAGGCCTCGGCCGACGAGCCGGCCCGCGCCGCGGACAGCGACGTCGTGGGCTCGTCCCCACTGTTGAGGTTCGGCGGCGGGATCATCTGCCGCACCCAGTCGGGAGTGTCGAACCCGGCGCCGCGCACCTGGTGCGAAGGCATCGGCTCGGACCGCCGGAACAGCCACCAGCGCAGCAGGTCGCGCAGGTAGTCGGCCGCCTCGCGCAGCACCATGTGGGTGTGCTGCTCCAGGACGACCAGGGTGCAGTCCGGGACGAGCTCGGCGAGCCCCTCGGCCTGGTCGATGATGTCCGAGTTCGCCCCGTAGACGGCGAGCACCGGCATCGGCAGGCTGGCCAGCGCCTCCGGCGAGAACGGCGGGGTCGCCAGCATGTCCTCGGCGATCGTGGTCTCCTTCAGCAGCGCCTGCGAGGCGCGCGTGATCCGGGAGACCGCGCGGCCGGCGGAGTTCGCCAGCCACTCCTCCACCTCCTCGTCGGTGACGGCCGCGAGCACCTGGGTCAGTGAGCGCGCCATCTCCTCGCCGAGGCCCTCGATGAGGAACGGCGGCTCGATGAGGGTCAGGCTCGCCACCCGCTCCGGGCGGGCCAGGCCGAGTGCGAGGGTCAGCGTCGCGCCGTAGCTGTTGCCCACGACGTGCACCGGCCGGTGCACGTCGAGCGCGTCGAGCAGGCCCTCGAGGTCGGCCATCGAGTCGGCCATCGTGTAGCCGGTCGGGGTCCGCTCACTGCGGCCATGGCCGCGCAGGTCGTAGCAGATGACGTCGCATCCCGCCCCGGCCAGGCAGTTGCCCAGCGCGAAGTAGAAGCTGGCGATGTTGTCCATCACCATTCCGTGCACCATCACCACGACCGGCGACTCGGGACCGGCCCCACCCTTGGGCCCCAGCCTCTGCACATGCAGACGGACGCCGTTCGCGACGATCTCAGCCACGCACTCTCTCCCTAGCTTCGTTCACGAAGGTTGTGCGCGCGGCGCGCCCCGCGCCGCGCGCATACGAGGTCCCCGTAGCCCCCCGCCGACCGTGACCGCCGCTAACGGGCGGCGGCCGGCGTGTCGGTCTCGAGGCTGTCGACGATGAACTGGACGACCTCCCCGACCTTCATGTTGATCACCTGGTCGACGTCCATCTCCGAGAGGAAGCCGACGAAGTCGACGTGGTCCCCGTAGGTCTCCCGGAGCCGGTCGGCGAAGGTCACGAACTCGATGCTCTCGAGCTCGAGGTCCGCGTTGAAGGAGGTGTCCATGTCGATCGACATGTCGACGATGTACTCCTCGCCGATCACGTCGCGCAGGATCTCCGTCACGTCCGCGAGCACCTGGTCGGCGCGGGTCGCCGGGTCCGCGGTCATGGTCGACTGGTCGGTGGTCATCGCTGGGTCTGCTCCTTCTGCTGATCGGGCTGCGTACCGGTCCGTGCGCCCGGCCGGTCACCGGCCGGGCTGGTGGGTTGACCGCCGGGCCGCCGCGTGGGCGGGCTCCCGGCCGCGCCGCCCGGAGGCCTCGCGGATCGCTCGATCCGTGGCGAGGTCCAGGCCACGATGTAGCCGCCGGCGGGTGCGCCGCCGGGTGCGGCGACGCGATCGCCGGTTCCGGCGGTGTGACCGCCGGGTGCGGCGGTGCCGGATGCGGCAGTGTGATCATTCGGTTCGGTGTCGGGACGGGGCCGGCCGGTGGTGTCCATGGTGCGCAGTGCCACCCACCACGTCTCGCTAGCCCCCGCTCCCACTTCCGCCGGGGTGGCGTGCCCGGCCGCGGCCGGTGCCGCCCCCGGCCCGCCGTCCGGGGCGGAGACGGTGACTGGAACCAGCGTCGGGGCCGGCAGGCCGGTCGCCTCGGTCGGCGCGCCGACCAGATGGGCGACCACCCCGCCCGGCCCGCGCGGCACCGCCGCCAGGACGGCGGATCCGCCCGGTCGCGGCCGGCCGACGACGAACCGCCGCTGATCGCCGGCCGGCCCGGTCCCGTACGCCTTCGCGGCGGCCTGCTTCGCCGCGGCGAACCGCGCGAGCCAGACCGCGCGGACATCCGGATCCGCGCCGGCCAGTTCGTCGAGCAGGCTCAGCTCGGATTCGGCGAGCACGGCCGCCTCCGCGTCGGGCCCGCGCCGTTCGATGCGCTCCAGAGCGATCCCCACGCCGCCGACGTCCCGCGGGTCGTCCACCGCGAGGGCGACGGCGATCTCCGGGCGATGGGCGATGCTCACCTCGGGGCGGGTGAGCTCGGGCAGGCCCGGTCGGGTGGGCACCGTGCCGACGACCAGCCGCCCGGACACCAGATCCGTCACGCCGACCTCGATCGGCCACACCGCGCCGGCCCCGCGCTCCCACCAGCGGCGCCGCACGGCGTCCTTGGCCGCGATCCGCCCCAGCAACCAGGACCGGGCAGCCAGCGGATTGTGGCGGGCCAGCCGCGTCCGCTCGTCCGCGTCGAGGTAGTGGCGCAACGACAGCTCCCGGGACGCCGGGTCACGCCAGTGCTCGGTGACCACCACCCAGCCGTCCGGCGTCAGGTGGCTCTGCGTGTTCGCCTCCGGCGCCAGTGCCATCGACCACAGGACGTCGTCCTCGGTGAACCGTCGGTCGGTCCAGCCCTGGATGTGTCCCCACAGCCGTCCGCCGGCGTCCCGGATCTCCATGTCCGCGGTGGCGGTGCGGTCGGTCACATCCCGGATCCGGCCCAGGTAGGACATCCGCGCGCCGACCGGCGGCGGTGGGCCGAAGAACCGCATCGAGGTGACCGAGGCCGGGAAGAGCAGCCAGTCCGACGGCAGGTACTGCATGCCCCAGTAGCCGAAGAACTGGCCGGCGTTGTCGAGCAGCGCGCCGCTGGCGGGCGTCACCCGCAGCCAGCCGCGCAGCCCTGTCGGGGCCATCCCGTCGACGGACTCGACGCCCTGGTAGCCGGGCCCGTGGAAGAGCAGCCGGTCGTCGTAGATCGCGCGGCCGGTGTGCGGGGACGGCGACTCGCCGGGGATCACGACCTCCCCCGCCGCGCCCGGCGCCGGGACGAACCCGGTGGCCGTGTCGGTCACCGGCGGCGGCGCCGGGTAGGCGTCGGCGAAGACGACCGTCGCCCGCGTGTAGCCGACGACGTCCACCCGGACCTCGTCCGGGCCCAGCGGCGCGCAGGTGATCGTGACCTGCACCGGCGGCTCGATCGCCAGCCAGCGGGTGGCCCGCACGTCCCGGACGGCCACCACCGCGCGGCCGGGCATCAGCGCGCTCGCCTCAGCCATGATCATTTCAAGCACGCCGGTCAGTGGCACGACCGGGAACAGGTCGGACGGGTCGGACCACCCCGGGGGCTGCCGGTAGAAGCAGTGGTCGGCGACCTCGGGCATCGTCGCCAGCGAGAGCTCCCGCCGCACGGTCCGCCCACCACCCGGCCCACTCGCCGCCGGCCCACTCGCCGCCGGCGCGGCCGGCGCAACAGGCACGGAGGTCGCCGCCGGCGCCGTCGAGGGGGGACCGGACGCCCGCGTCGCGGCCCAGCGGTCGGTGACGGTGGACATCACCGCTCTCGCGTCCGTGACCGCCGCGCCCAGCTCGGCGAGGACGGCATGCCGCGCGGGCCCGCCGAGCCCGTCGGCCACCTGGGCCGGCGTCTCGCCGACGGGACGTCCCGCGGCCTCGCCGCTGATCCGGGACGGGAGCGACGCCGCGAGGTCCGGCGCGTCCGCCCCGAGCCGGACGAGCGGCGTGCCCAGGCGCAGCCGCACCGCGCGCCCGGGCCGAGCCGACGCGGCCGTCTGAGGCACCCGGGGCGCCCGCGGCTCCCTGGCCGGAACGGTGGCGGGCTCTGGTCTGGTGTGGCAGGGCAGGACGTCCAGGCGCGGCGCGGCGCCCTCGGCCCACAGCGCGACCGCGACCCGCCGGAGCTGGTCGAGGCCGGACCGCTTGACGGTGTTCGTGACCAGCGACGCGTGCTCGTCCCCCGGCCCGTTGAGGGTGTCGTCGACGAATCCGGCGACGCTGCCCATCCCGACCTGCACGAACACCCGGACGCCCGCGGAGTGCAGGCGCCGCGTCAGCTCCCGGAAACGCACCGGCTCGAGCAGGTGCCGGACGGCCAGCTCCCGGATGTCGTCGTGTCCGGATGGATACGGAGCCACCGTGGTGGCGGACCACACAGGCACCCGCGCCGCGTGCAAGGGGGTGTTGTAAAGGCCGTCCTGCAGGCGCTTGAGGTGCGGCCGCAGGAACGGGGAGTGGAAGCCCGAGCGGAACGGCAGCGTCTGCCCCAGCACCCCGCGGGCGCGCAGGCGGGCGAGCGCGGTCTCGACGCTTTCCACCCGCCCGCAGATGATCGACTGGTGCGGGCAGTTGTCGTGCGAGACCACGATCTCGGGCAGTCCGGCGATCACCTCGGCGGCGACCTCCGCGCCGCAGCCCAGCGCACCGAACACGACACCGGGCACCTCGAGCGAGGCCGGGTCGAAGACCTCGATGAACTCGTCGGCGTAGTCGTCGCTCATCAGCCCGGCCGAGAGCATCGCGTTCCACTCGCCCACGCTGTGCCCGGCGACCAGGTCGGGGACCACCCCGAGGCGACGCAGCGCCGTGTCGAGGACCCGTCCCACCTGGACGCTGGCGACGCCGTGGCTGCCGAGCTCGGCGGTGTCGCCCACCTCCGGACGCGGCAGGCCGAAGTGGTCGCACACGTCGTCGATCCGCGGGGCGAACTTGTCCTCCAGACCGCAGAACAGGAACGCCAGCCGCGGTCCGCCCGCGGCGTCGGACGCCGGGCGGTCGCCGAGCAGGGGCTCGGGGACGAACCAGAGATCGTTCCGCCCGCGCCAGGCGGTGCCGCGGGCCGCCACCGTGCGGGCCAGCGCGAGCCGGCGCGGGGTGGGCGCCACCAGCGCCAGCCGGAACGGCCCACCCGCCGGCGGGGACGCGGCGTCGTCGCGCCCCAGCAGGTCGGCGTCCGGGACGTCGAGCTGGGCGACGATCTCGGCCGCCGACGAGCCCGCGAACAGCAGGACCCGCTCGGCCTCCGGGTCGGGCCCGAGCACGGCACCCGTCCCGGCGGCGGCGACGGCGGTGGCGGCGGAACCGACGGAACCGCCGAAGCTCACCGGGTTGACGGCGCCGGCGTGGTCGTCGAGGCACTCCTCCAGGACGACGTGCGCGTTCACGCCGCCGAACCCGAAGGCGTTCACCCCCGCCCGCCGCGGCGCGGAACCGGACGGCTCCCACTCGGCCGCCGTCCGGACCGGGGCGAAACGGCTCCCGTCGAACAGCGGGTGCGGCTCGTCGCAGTGCAGCGTCGGCGGCAGGGTGCGGTGGTGCAGCGCCAGCGCGGCCTTGATCAGCCCGGCCATGCCGGCGGCGGGCATCGCGTGCCCGATCATCGACTTCACCGACCCGAGGCCGACGGGGCTCGCCCCGACCTCGCCGCCGAAGACCTTCGCCAGCGTCGAGAGCTCGGTCCCGTCGCCGGCCGGAGTCGCGGTTCCGTGCGCCTCGATCAGCCCGACCGCGCCGGGCGCCGCCGGGTCGAGGCCGGCGTCCGCCCAGGCCCGCTCGATCGCCAGGATCTGCCCGGAGGACGCGGGTGCCATCAGGCTCGCGGTGCGCCCGTCGCTGGACGTCCCGGCGCCGCGCAGCACGGCGTAGACCCGGTCGCCGTCGCGGCGGGCGTCGGCCAGCCGCTTCAGGACGATCATCCCGACGCCCTCGCCCATGAGCAGGCCGTCGGCACGGCGGTCGAACGGCCGGATCCGCTGGGTGGGCGAGAGCGCCCGCAGCAGCGTGAACAGGCTCCAGAACGAGACCTCGTGCACGATGTGCACGCCGCCGACGATCATCGCGCCGGCCCGGCCGCCGGCCAGCTCCCGCACCGCGATGTCCACCGCGACCAGGGACGACGCGCAGGCCGCGTCGATCGTGTACGCCGGGCCGTGCAGGTCGAGACGGTTCGCGATCCGCGAGGCCGCCAGGTTCGGCACCAGGCCGATGGACGCCTCCGGCCGCTGCGGCCCCAGCCGGGCCAGGAACGCGTCGACGACCTGGTCGACGGCCGCGTCCGGGACGTCCGGCAGCACCTCGCGCAGCGTGGTCGCCAGTTGGTGCGAGGTGCGGACCCGCTGCTCGAGCCGGGCGACACCCGGCCCGACGTAGCCGCCGCGGCCCACCACGACGCCGACGCGGCCGCGGTCACCGAGCGTCTCGGCCCCGCCGGCGTCGTCCATGGCCTCGGCGGCGAGCCGCAGCGCGAGCAGCTGGTCGGGCTCCGCCCAGTCGACCGAGACCGGGACGATGCCGAACCGGGCCGGGTCGAACGTCGCCAGGTCGTCGACGAACCCGCCGCGCCGGCAGTAGAAGCCCGCGCCGTCCGGCCGCCGGCCGCCGTCGCGCCGGTCGCCGCCGGGCTGCCGGTCGCCGTCCGTGGCCGGCCCGGCGTAGTACTCGTCGAGGTCCCAGCGGCCCGGTGGGACGTCGCTGATCGCGTCCACGCCACCGACGATGTTGTGCCAGTAGGTGTCCAGGTCGCCCGCGCCGGGGAACAGCGCGGACATCCCGACGATCGCGATCTCCTGCCCGCCCGCGCCGCGGGGGCCGCCGCCGCTGTGGCGGGATGTGTCACCCATCGAACGACCCGACTCCCGCGCACATGTAGACGACCTGGGTCGGCGCGTCCGCGACCGGCTCACCGAGCTCTCGCAGCAACGCGGCGACCCCTTCGCCGGGGTCGATCAGGCCGATGCCCCGGCGGGCGTACTCCCGGGACAGCTCGGCGGACACCATCCCACGGCCGGCGGCCGTGTCGGTGCCCCAGGGACCCCAGTCGACGCTGACCACCCGGCCGGCGAAGCGCGCCGAGGCGGTGTGCGCGAGGGCGTCCAGGGCGTCGTTGGCGGCGGCGTAGTCGACCTGCCCGCGATTGCCGAACACCCCGGCCACGCTGCCGAAGAGCACAACGAAGCCCACATCGGGCCGCAGCGCGTCCAGTAGGGCGCGCGCCCCGTCGACCTTCGTGCGGAACACCCGGTCGAAGGACTCCGGCGACTTGTCCCGCAGCAGCCGGTCCTCCAGGACGCCGGCGCCGTGCACGACACCGTCCAACCGGCCGTGGCGGGCGTAGACGTCGGCGACGACACCGGCGACGGCGGTGACGTCCCGCACGTCGATCGGGTGGTAGCGCACCGACGCGGCGACCTCCCGCAGCGCGGCGAGCGTGGCACGGATCTCCCGCTCGGCCAGGATCCGCCCGATGCGCGCCTCGATCTCGGCCGGGCGGCGCACCCCCGTCGCGATCAGGGCCCGGCGCAGCGCCGGGGCGTCGAGCGCACCCGCCGTGGCCTCGTCCTCGGGCGCGTCCGGGACGGGCGTGCGCCCGACCAGCTCGACCGCGCAGCCGGTGGCACCCGCAAGCGCCAGCGCGGTACGGGCCGTGATCCCACGCGCACCACCGGTCAGCAGGACGACGCCGGACCTGTCCAGCCCCGGCGGAGCGGCGGCGGCCCGAGGCGATCCGGCGGCCGCGGACCCCGGCCCGGCGGTGACCGCGACCAGGTCGGACATCCGCAGCTCGGGCGCGATCCGGACGCCGTCGCGGTAGCCGACGACGACCGGCGCGGCCGGGTCGAGCATCTCCGCGAGCAGGCTCTCCGCGATCCGCCGCGGCTGCGCCTTGGGATGGACGTCCACCAGCCTGATCAGGAGGTCGGGCAGCTCACGGGCCAGGGTCCGGACCAGCCCGGCCATGCCGGCGCCCGGGCCCGGGTCGCCGATCTCGCCGTTGCGGCCGAGATCACCACCGAGGCCGGTGACCGCGACGAGCCGCCGGATTCCGGCCAGCGCGGCGGCGCGCAGCGCCGGGAACGCCGCCGGCAGACCGCCCACCGGCCCCGCCGAGCCCTCGGCCGAGGCGGCCCAGAACAGCCCGTCGGCGGCGATGCCGGAGGCGACCAGCTCGCCCAGGGCGGCGTCGTTCGCCGAGATGATGCGGACCTGCGCCCCGGCCTGCTCCAGCAGGGTCGACAGCGCGAGGCCGATCCCGAGCCCGCCGTCGACGACGGCGAACCGGGCGCCGTCCAGCACCGCCGCCCGACCAGCGGCGACGACGTCATCCCAGGACGGCAGCGGAGCCAGTTCGGTGGACTCCACCACGAACCGACGCAGCGGCACCCGCTCGGCGAACACCGGGTCCGTCGAGCCCCGCGGGGCCGAACGCACCCCCCAGCTCTCCGGTGCCGACGCGGGCCGTGGCGGGGCACCGGCCGGCGCTCCGAGCGGCGCGGACATCACCGGAACACCCGCCGGCACCGGAACGGCCGTGGCCGGCGCCGCGGCGGCCGACGGCACGCCAGCCCTGTTCCGCGTACCCGGCGCGGGCGGCCTCGCCGCGGCCGTTGCCGCAGCGGTTGCCGGGACGGCGGACGCCGGGACCGCCGCCGACCCGGCCCACGGCCCGCCGGACTGCCCCCGGCCGCCGGCGCCGTCGGCGGACCGACGCTCGGCGCGGCTCTGCTCGGGCACCTCGACCTGTCCGGGCCCGGCCCATCCCGCGCCGGCGCCGGCGCCGGGCCCCGCACCGTGGCCGGTTCCGTCCCCGGCGGTGATCGCCGGGGTGGCGGCCTGGTCGGTGGACTGGTGCTCCACGATCCAGGAAACGATCCCCCGGACCGTCTTCACCGCCGCCAACTCCTCCACCACCGACTCATCCACATCGCCCGCACCCACACCAGCCAGACCCACCCGGCCCGCAAGCTCCCCCAGAATCTCCGTCCGCTTGATCGAATCGATCGACAGATCAGCCTCAAGATCCAGATCCGGCTCCAACATCTCCGCCGGATAACCCGTCAGATCCGCGATCACCCCCACCACCGCATCCGCCACAGCCTCCGCCGACAACCCGGCGGACGGCCCACCCGCGGGCGCGGACCCCTCGGCCGCGGCCAGGGGGGCGCCGGCCGGAAGCACGGCAGGCACCGTGCCGGCGGACGGACCGGCGGCCTGGTCGGTGGACTGGTGCTCCACGATCCAGGAAACGATCCCCCGGACCGTCTTCACCGCCGCCAACTCCTCCACCACCGACTCATCCACATCGCCCGCACCCACACCAGCCAGACCCACCCGGCCCGCAAGCTCCCCCAGAATCTCCGTCCGCTTGATCGAATCGATCGACAGATCAGCCTCAAGATCCAGATCCGGCTCCAACATCTCCGCCGGATAACCCGTCAGATCCGCGATCACCCCCACCACCGCATCCGCCACAGCCTCCGCCGACAACCCGGCAGCAGCCGATACGCCCGCCTCCACCGCGGCCGGCACGGCGGCGACCAGCGCACCGGCCTCCACCGCGGCCGGCATGGCGACAACCGGCGCCGGCATGGCCGGGGCCGACGCGGCCGGGGCCGGCAGGGTGGTTGCCGGCGTCCACCGCCCGGCACCGTGCTCGACCGGCGCGGCCGCGGCGCCACCCAGATACGTCAGCAGGACGTCACGCTGCGCCGCAACAAGATCACGACCCGTCCGCAGGAACTCGAGGACGGCCGCGTCGGCGGGGCTGGCGACCGGGGCCGGGGCAGCCGGACGGCCGTCGACCACCTGCTCGCCGGAAGTCCCGGCGGCGGCGAGCGCGGGCCCGGACCCGTTCGGCCCCGGGTACCAGCCGTCGCGGTGCCCGTTCGCGTGCCCGTTCATCATCTGAGGGCCGTCCACTGGAGTGCCTCCTGCCGATCCGCCGGCCACCACTGGGCCGCCCACAACTGGGTCGGCCACCGCTGGGCCGGGCGCGAGCACGCGCCAGGCCCCGGGGCCGTCCTGCCTGCCTGTGTCACCGGACCCACCCGTCCCAGCCGTGGCCGGCTCGGTCCCCACCGCCGGCGCGACCGGCGGAACCCGCCGGGCGGGCCGCAGACCACCGGGCAGGTAACCGCCCTGGCCGGTCCGCACATACGCGCCGTCGATCAGCCAGCCCGGGCGCCGCGGCATCCCGTCGGCCGGGACCGTGCGGGTGTCGCGGCCCGCGAACAGGGCCGACGGGTCCATCTCCACTCCGGCCGCCGCGAGCTCGGCCACCGCGAGCAGCAGCCGGCGCAGGCCGTGCTCCCCCGGTGCGTCGGTCGCCACGACCCGGTGCGGACGTCCGGCGAGAATCTTCGCCGTGAGCTGGGAGAGCACCCGGCCCGGCCCGGTCTCGACGAAGACCCGCACGCCGGCCGCGTACATCGCCTCGATCTGCTCGACGAAGCGAACGGGGGCCGCGACCTGGCCGGCCAGCGTCGCGCGCGTGCCGTCCGGGGTCCGCGGGTAGGGCGCGGCGGTCGTGTTGGACCACACCGGCAGCGTGAGATCGCCGACGGCCGTGGCGGCGAGCTCACCGGCCAGCGCCTGGGCCGCGCCGGCGATCACCGGGCTGTGAAAGGCGCAGGCCACCGGGATGCGCCGGGCCGAGAGTCCGGCGTCCTTGAGCCGGCCGACCGCGGCGTCGACGTCGGCGGTCGGCCCGGAGATCACGGTCTGGCGGGGCGCGTTCTGGTTGGCGAGCGCCACTCCCGCCGCGGTGCCGTCGGCGGCGGGCACACCGAGCACGTCCCGGATCTGGTCGGCCGTCGCCGACACCGCGGCCATGGTGCCCGGGTCGCCGCCGGCCGCCGCGAGGATCGCGTCGGCGCGGGCCCGGCTGAGGCGGACGAGGTCGGCCCGGTCGTACGCCCCAGCCGCGCACAGCGCGACCAGCTCGCCGTAGGAGTGACCGGCGACGTGGTCGGGACGGATCTTCAGCCCGGCCAGGATGTCGTGGACGGCCAGCCCGGCCATTCCCAGCGCGGGCTGCGCCGCCCGGGTGTCGGTCAGCGCCGCGGCCTGGGCCGCCCGCTCGGTGTCGCTGAAGGCGGCCGGGGGGAACATCGTGGCGGCGACATCCGGGGCGAGCTCCAGCAGGGAGCGCAGGCGCGGGAAGGCCACGAAGAGATCCGCGAGCATCCCGGGCCGCTGGCTGCCCTGGCCGGGGAAGAGGAACGCCACCGAACCGGAGCCAGAGCCCGCGACGGACGTCCCAGCACCGGCGGAGGTGGCACCGGAGGCGCCGGCCGTTCCGCCCGCGGCGCCGGCCTCGTCCTCGGCGTGGACGAACACGCCGAGGCGGGAGTCGGACCGCGGCTCCCGCGCCCGGTCGAGGGCGGCGGCGAGCTCGTCCAGCTCGTCGACGACGAAGGCGATCCGCACCGGGCCGCCTCGCTCCTCGGCCGCGGTGCGGGCGAGATCGCGCAGGTGGTAGGGCCGGCCTGCCTCCTCGTTGGCGCGGGCCAGCTCGGCGAGGCGGTCCAGCCGGCGCAGCGCGGCGGCCCGGTCCCGGCCGCGGATCACGAACAGCTCCGCCGGCCACCGGTCCAGGCCGTGCGCGGGCTCCGGTGCCTTGTCGTAGGCCGACACGACGACGTGGAAGTTCGTCCCGCCGAACCCGAAGGCGGACAGGCCGGCGTGGCGGCGCCCGGCGGGCGCGATCCACGGACGGGCCTGGTCGTCGAAGTAGAACGGGCTGCTCTCCCGCTCCCAGTACGGGTTGGGGCGGTCCACGTGCAGCGTCGGCGGCCGCACACCGGTCTCCACCGCGCGTGCCACCTTGACCAGCCCGGCCAGGCCCGCGGCGCACTTCGTGTGGCCGATCTGCGACTTCACCGAACCGACCGCGCACTGGCCGACGGCGGCGCCGTGCTCGGTGAACACCTCGGTGAGCGTGGCGAGCTCGGTGCGGTCCCCCACGACTGTTCCGGTGGCGTGCGCCTCCAGCATGCCGACCTCGGACGGCGAGATTCCCGCCGTCGCGTAGGCCCGCTCGAGGGAGATGACCTGCCCGGCCTTGCGCGGCGCGGTCAGGCCGAGCGCCCGGCCGTCGGAGGAGCCTGCGACCGACCGGATGACGGCGCGGATCCGGTCACCGTCGCGCTGCGCGTCCGCGAGGCGCTTGAGAACGACGACGGCGACACCCTCACCGAGGCTGGTGCCGTCCGCGCTGGAGTCGAAGCTGCGGCAACGGCCCCCGGGAGACAGCGCGTGCACCGAGGCGAACAGCAGGAAGTCATGGACGCTGGAATGTGTGTCCACACCCCCGCACAGCACCATGTCGGACGAGCCCGCCGACAGTTCCTTACACGCCGCGTCCAGGGCGGCCAGTGAGGAGGCGCACGCCGCGTCGACGGTGAAGTTCAGGCCACCCAGGTCGAGCCGATTCGCCACCCGTCCCGCTATGACGTTCGCGAGCAGGCCGGGAAAGGAATCCTCGTCGAGCTCGGGCAGGAGCTCCTCGAGCTCGGCGGGAAGCTCACCGACCCAGGCCCGGTGCGCGGAGCGGAATCCATACGTCGTGGAAAGGTCGGACCCTGATTCAGCGCCGAAGACGACGGAGGTGCGTCGGCGGTCGAACGGCCGGTTCTCGTACCCGGCGTCGCGAATCGCCCGGGCGGCGACCTCCAGCGCGAGGAGCTGACCCGGATCAATGCTGCGCAGAGAACGCGGCGGTATTCCGTAGGCGAGCGCGTCGAACGGGATTCTCGGCAGGAATCCGCCCCATTTGGACGGCGTCCGCCGGCCGGCGTCCTTCACGACCGATTCCGGGTCGTAGTAGAGATCCGCGTCCCACCGCTCGGGTGACACCTCTGTTATCGCGTCGACGCCGCCGACCACGTTGGCCCAGTAGTCCTTCTCGTCGGAAGCCCGCGGAAACACCGCTGACATACCGACGATCGCGATGTCGAGCGACCGCGCCGCCTCGCGCACGGCGGCCACGGACCGCGCGGCGCGCTCGGCCTGGTCGCCGTCGGCCGCGTCGGTGCTCCCGGCGGTGCGCTGGGCCGGCAGCGCGGCGACCTGCCCGGTCGGCCCGCCGGCCCGCTCGGCTGCCCGCTCGGCCGCCCGCTCGGCGACGAGCGCCGTGGCCTGCTCGGTCACCTCGGCGTGCAGCCGGCCGATCGTCGTGCGGTCCGATCGCAGGGCCGCCACCTGGCCGATCATGAACATGCCGTCCGTGGCCTGCTCGCGGGGCCCGACCGCGACCAGCTGGCCCCCCTCGCGGCGGACGCCCCGGCTGGCGATCCGCAGCCGGCCCAGGTTGAGCGACTCCAGCTCGGCCCACATCTGCTTGCGCGCCACGCCCGCGGCCGTCAGCTCCTCGCGCCGGCGCAGGAAGGTGTGCACGAACTCGGACTCCACACACCGGGTGGCGTGCCCGGGCGAGGTCTCCAGCAGCACGGTGCGGGTGGCGCCGATCGCCGCCTCCTGGAAACCGGGCATGATCGCGCCGTCGGCGACCGCCTCCTCGGTGAACAGGTAGGCCGTCCCCATGAGCACACCGACCCGCGCGCCGCGGTCGGCCAGCGGCGCCGCCGCCGCCGCGACCATGGCCGCCGAGGTCGCGTCATGGATGCCGCCCGCGAACAGCACGTGGACGTCCTGGAGTGACCCCGGCTCGTCGCCGGCGGCCCGGGCGAAGGCGAGCAGGCGCGTGATCTGCGCCTCCCACAGCGAGAAGCTGGCCCGCGGCCCGACGTGGCCGCCGCACTCGCGGCCCTCGAAGACGAACTTGCGCGCCCCGTCGGTGAGGAAGCGGTCAAGCAGCCCCGGCGAGGGCACGTGCAGGAAGGTGTCGATGCCGGCGGCCTCCAGCGGCGCCGACTGGGCCGGCCGGCCGCCGGCGATCAGCGCGCAGGGCGGGCGCACCTCGTGCACCGCCTCAAGCTGGGCCGCGCGCACCTCGGGCGGCGCGAACCCGAGGATCCCCACGCCCCAGGGCGAGTCGCCGAGCAGCTCGGCGGTCTCCGTCAGCAGCGTCCGGGTCGCGGCGCCGTCCAGCAGCGCGAGCGCGAGGAAGGGCAGCCCGCCCCCGTCGGCCACCGAGCGGGCGAACCGCGCCCGGTCACTGACCCTGGTCATCGGCCCCTGCGCGACCGGGTAGCGCAGCCCGCGGGCGGCCGCGAACGGCGATCCCGGCGCGAGCGGCCGGTGGCGCGCCGCCGAGTCGAGGGCGGTCCGCACGGACTCCCGCACGGCCCGCACCACGGCGCTCGCCGACACATACCGGTCGGCCAGGTCGGCCGCCAGCGCACCGTCCTGCCCGACCGGGAGAAGCTGTTCCCGCAGGTCGCGCCCACCCAGCCGCAGTGCCACCGGGCCCCGCTCGCCGCCGACGGTGGATGCCGTGGCCGCCGGCGCTGTTGCCGCCGGCGCGGCGGACGTCAGCGCGCCGTCGGAGGCGAGCTCGCCGCCGGTGTCCCGGAAATCCGTGGCCGGCTCGTCGCCGTCCTTGGGAGCACCCGTGCCGGCAGGCCAGCCGACCAGCCGGGCGACCGGCAGATCCGGGCGCACGTAGACGCGGTGGCCCTCGATCAGCGCGGTCTCGCTGCCGTCCATGGCGCGAACGGCGGCCGCGATCTCGGTGGGCAGCTCCATCTCGCGAACGAGCGCGAGCTGCGAGTCCAGGACCACACCGGCCGCCCCGCCGGCGATCGCCGCGGCGGCCGTGGCCGGACCAATGCCACCAGCGGCCCACACGGGGGCAACGGTCCCGTCCCGCCGTGTCGCCTTCGCGGCGATCAGGTGCTGTAGCAGAGTGAACGTCGTGAGGTCACCGACCCGTCCGCCGGCCTCACTGCCGCGAGCGACGAGGCCGGCCGCTCCCGATTCGAGCGCGCCCATCGCGTCCGCCACGGACAGCACCTCGACGAGGACACGCCGACCGCGGCCGGCCGCCTCGGCCACCGTCCACGGGGCGTTCACCCCGAGCAGCACCGTGTCGACGCCGGCAGGCAGGTCACCGCTGCCGATCGGGCAGCCCTCGGGGACCCGGACCCCGAACGGCGCGGTCGACCAGGCGGCCGCGGCGGCCGTCGACTCCCGGCCGCGGGCCGGGTCGAGGCCGAGATCGAGGATTCCCAGGCCGCCGGCGTGGCCGACCGCCGCCACCAGGTGCGGCGCGGGCTCACCGAACGGGCTGACGACGACGACCAGATCCCGGTCTCCGGGCTCGACCGCCGCGGGCCTCGGTTGGGCGCTGAACGAGCTGCTCATCGGATGCTCCTCCTGGCCAGGCACCACCGTGATGGGCGACGACCGGGAACGGATGCCGTCGGCGCCGGCCGGCGGGCCGGGGTCGGATTCGGGCGGGCTCGGCCGGCGGGCGCCGGTGAACCACGGGAGAGATCGCCGACAGACCGCCGCTGATCCGCGCGCCTCGCGGTAGTCCGGTGTCGGCGTCGTGGGGCGATCGGCATATCAGGCAGGTGCAACTCCATATGAGGGACAGAACCGGCGACCGGCCCGGACTCCCCGCCGCCGGCGACGATTCGGTCGTAGTGACTGCGGCCCGGTCCGATCGGCTCACCCGAGGCAGCGAACGTGCGCGAAATACTAGCCCGTCCGGACGGGGTCTCCACAACCAGGGCGCGCCACGAAACGATCAGGTGCCCCCGCTCATCACCCACGCACGCCGGCGAACACATGGAACGCGGCGCGGCACGCTCCACGGCGATCTCGGGGCCGACCGCACCCGACGTGTTGTCCCGCTCCACGGGCAGCACGCGTTTCGCCGTACACCCGATGTTCGCCGCGACGATGCCGCACACACGCCTGGAACGGTTGCGATTCTGCACCTCGCCCGGATTCTTTCCGGCGCGCGCACAGAGTGACATGTCATGCCGTCCGGGTGCGGAGCGTCGGCGACCGAAACCACCGGGAATCAGTGCCGGCTTTCCCCGGACCGGCACCGCGGCCCCGACGGCGGACCGCACCCGCATCCCATGACATGACATTCATCCAGCCGTTCCTCCGGTGACGATCTGGAACAGCCACCGACGCCAGCCTGGGCCGGACGGGCGTGCTGTCGGCAGACTCGTCTCTTCTGACCCCCACATACGCAGTGACATGGCCCGTTCAACCTAGTCACCATAACCGAGTGGCCGCAAGCATAAGCGCCGCCCATTTCTCTCGCCCATCTTGGATCCGCCCCCTCGATCGCACTCGATCGCGACAAATACCCAGTTCACAAGGGCTTTTCCAACGCGATCAGGGCACCGCACGGATGTCGCCCGGGCTCCGGGCAAGCCACACGAGACCACGGGGAGCATTCCGCGACGATGCCGAGCAGGCGGCAAGACCACCCGAAGTGACTAGAGCCAGGTCACGGCCTGGGAGTCCTTGCGTCAGAGTGCTCGGACGACTCTCCCGAGTCATTCGTGGATGCCCGGCCAGGGCTCAGGGGCCGCATCGGGTCAGGAGCGCATCGGGTCACCGACGCGTCACCTCAGGGTCTGTCGGGTCAGGGTGTGCCGGGTCAGGGCGCGGCCGGACGGCGGCGGCGACACGACGGCGACTCGGCGACGGCGACCACAGCGACGACCGGCGACGACGACAGCGGCGGCCCGGCGGTCGGCGGGCGAGGCGCAGGCGCCGACCAGCAGCGATCGGCGGCGCGCCGAGAAGGACGGTTCCGACCGGAGTACTCCGAACACCGGTCCACTCGCGGCCAGGGGTCAGGGGGTCACGACCTGCCGCGACGGCCTGTCACGCGCACCGCTGAGGCGGGGCGCTCGTACGGCGGGGGCGGGGCCGCGATCGCGGGGCTCGGCGCCTGGCCGGACTTCGCGAGGAAGGACGACCGAACTGTCACAACGGACGGCCAATCCATCCGGTTCCATGCGGGCCGCTCCATACCGGCGACCTGCTCCATACCGGCGACCGGCGGGGGGGGG